>JBJFDD010000001.1:0-12751 GCA_051889815.1 Candidatus Cryptobacteroides sp.
GGGCTTTCATCAACCAGGACGAGGTCAAGTACAGCAACGGACCTTTCATCGATGCATTCGTGAACATGCAGTGGAAGAGAGCCTGCATATTCGTGAAGCTTGAAAATGCCGGAATGGGCTGGCCGATGGACAAGGCTGACTACTTCAGCGCCAACAACTACATCAGGACCCAGAGATGCATCAAGTTCGGTGTCTACTGGCCATTCTACAGACAGCCTTCATCCAACAAGGCTGTCCATACAAGTGGAGGAGGCGGTGCTACCGGAGGGGTAAGGAGCGCTCCGAAGGACCGCGGAGTCGGAGGGCTCGGAAGATAAACGGAGGAAACGGTCATGGGATTAAAAAGAGTAACCAAGAAATTCCTGAAGTACCTGATTCCGATTTTCCTGGTTCTCCTTGTCATTCCTTTTACGGACAGAAGATCACACAAACGCAAGGACAATCCATTCGGTTCGGACAAAGTCAGGTGCATGATAGCCCTGGGAGACTATGACAGGCTCTCGAGAGGCTTCCTGGCGGGCTACCACTATGAAATGCTGAAGGCCTTCGTCGGGAGCATAGGCGACACTGCACTCATAAATATCGGCAGGGAAGATGCCTGTTACACGGATTCTGTCCTTGCGGACAGGTTGGACATCCTCGTGATTCCCGGGAATGAATATTCCGAAGTGGCCGGACTCCACGCATGGAGCCTCGGTGACACTGACATAGTCTGGGTGATGAAGGACAGTCCATCCCTGAATTCCGAATATGCCCACTGGCTCATCGATTTCAACGGTTCATCACTGCAAGCCAGCACCCATGAACGCTTTTTCAACGGCTTCAATCCGTACCGGAAGGGAACCGGAAGGAATAGGGAAATCATCAGTCCCTATGACGCCATACTCAAGAAAAACGCAGAAAAACTCGGTTGGGACTGGAAAATGCTCGCAGCAATGGTCTGGGCTGAATCCAAGTTCCGGATAGATACCCGCTCCCCAAGAGGAGCAACCGGGGTGATGCAGGTCATGCCTTCCACCGCCCGTTCTTTCGGAGTTGACGACCTTTGGGACCCGGAAGAGAACATCAAAGCCGGGACCGCCCTTCTGGGGAGGCTCCAGAGACTGTATTCAGATGTTGCTGCGGACAGGGACGAACTGACCAAGATAACTCTGGCAGCCTACAATGCAGGACCGGGAAGGATATCGGACTGCATAAGGATGGCAAGGTCGCAAGGCATCGATCCATCGACATGGAGCAATCTGTGCTCGGTAATTCCCATGATGAGCCAGGAAGCGGATTCGCTTCTGCAGCAGGATGTGCTGTACGGCCCTTTCAAGGGGGCGGAGACAATCGCCTATGTCAAGGCGGTCCTGAACCAATACGACATATTCAGAGGACTTCCTCCGAGATACAGGATGCCCGCCGACACTTTGGAGGCTGCCGGAGAGGACTTCCCTGATGAGGATTTTGTCGAAATCCTGATGACCACAGCTGACACCCTGCTGAGGGACAGTCTCCACAGGGACACCCTTGGCACCGGGCTTGGGAGGGAGAGACATGAAAAAGAAGTCCCGCCAGAACACTCTACTGTGCCCGGACAGTCCGGGAAGGGTCTATCCTGGAGATGAAAAGACACGGAATCAGGAGAATGACCAGAATCACTGCAAAGGCGGCAAGATCTGCCAGGACTACAGAGGGCACATTGACGTGGACTGGAACGAACGAAACAAAGTAATTCTCCGGATTCAGTTTCAGAAGATGAGTCCATCCCTGGATAAAACAGAAGGATAGAGCCAAAGCGTTACCAATCAGGAGACCTTTCAGGACTACTTTTGAGGACACTCTGAGGAAAACTTTCGCTATCATCCGGTCTGTCATGCCCAGGGCTTTCAGGGTTCCGATTGTCGGGATGTTCCGGAAAAGCATGATCAGCAGGCCGGAAACCATGTTGAACCCTGCCACGACTGTCATCAGGATCAGGATCACGAACACATTGAAATCCAGAAGGGACAGCCAGTCGAAGATCTGGGGGTAGCGGTCCATCACGGATGTGGGAATCAGGGTGTCGTCATCCTCTCCCCGGCAGTCCAGGACTATCTCTCCCACCTGAGCGGTGATGCGGCTCATGTCAGCTGCGCCACGTGCATGGGGATGGAGATTCACCTCCAGCATGGACACCTGGTCTTCTTCCCAACCGTTAAGGCGCTGGAGATCCCTGATGTCAGCGATGACGACCATCTCGTCCGTACCGTCCATTATCCCTTCATCGACACTCACGACATTGAAGTTCCTGACTTTTACACTTTCCCCGATAAAATAAACCAGCAGACGGTCACCGACGGTGATACCCAGAAGTTTGCTGAGGCTGGAAGGAACCGAGACTCCAAGTTTCACGGTGTCGGCTCCAGAAGCCGTCGCCGGAGCTTTTTCGACACCTTTGAAGACAGCCCCGTGGATATCCCCGCCATTCTTGATGATTCCGGCACGATAGACAGCCGGCGTGACCGAAGCCACCCCCGGAAGGGAAAGGATATCATCGAGATACTCCGGAGAAGCCCCGACAGGAGAGTCTTCACTGATCCAGTTCATGTCCACGGGCATCAGCTGGATGTCGCCTGTGCAGGAGGAAATGCCGTCGCGGATCTCTTGGCGGAATCCGGAAGAAACCGCAACGGCAATTATCATCACAAAGAAGGAGACCGCGATTGAGACAACCGCGATGCTCCCTCCGAAACGCATTCGCCCGGCTATGAAACGCGAAGCATCCAAAGTCTTACCAGATGTGAACCCTTTCGCTCTCAGGCAGCCACATCGGATCTCCTTCCTTTATTCCGAAAGCATCGAAGAAGGACTGGAAATTGCGTACCGATGCATTGACCCTGTTTTCTGCGAGGGAATGGACATCAATCCTGGTCAGCCTTGCCTTCTCCTCATCGGTGATGTTCTGGGCCCAGATGGTGGCATAGGAAAGGTAGAATCTCTGCTCCGGGGTGAAACCGTCAATGAGTTCCGGGGTCTTTCCCTTGAGGGCATTGAGCATTGCAGAGAAGGCGATGCTGATTCCGCCGTGGTCACCGATGTTCTCCCCGACAGAAAGAGCTCCGTTGGCATGCAGGCCCGGCAGGATCTCGATAGCGTCAAACTGTTTGATGAGGACGGCAGCCTTCTCATTGAACTTGGCAGCATCCTCGTCAGTCCACCAGTTGGACATGTTGCCGTCCTTGTCGAACTGGCGCCCCTGGTCATCGAAGCCGTGGGACATTTCATGGCCGATAACCACACCGATTCCGCCGTAGTTCACCGGCTCGTCTGCATCAGGATTGAAGAACGGCGGCTGGAGAATGGCGGCAGGGAAGCAGATTTCATTGGTGGTAGGGTTGTAATAGGCATTGACTGTCTGTGGAGTCATGCCCCACTCGGCCCTGTCCGTCTTCTTGCCGAGTTTCGCCATATTGTCCTTGATGTACCACCTGCTGGCGGCAAGGATGTTGTCGTAGTAGCTGTTGGTTTTTGAGATTGCCATCGAAGAATAGTCCTTCCACTTGTCCGGATAGCCGATCTTGACGGTGAAATTGTCCAGCTTCTCGTGGGCTTTGGCCTTGGTGGCATCGCTCATCCAGTCCAGGGAATCGATGTGTTCACCGAGAGCGGTCTTCAGGTTGCCGACAAGGGTGAGCATCTTGGCCTTGGACTCTTCCGGGAAATACTTCTCTACATACATCTTGCCCACAGCCTCTCCCAGAACGCTGTTCGGAATGGACATCGCCCTCTTCCAGCGAGGTTTCTCTTCCTTTATACCCGACATCTGGGTGCTGAAGAAATCAAACGAGGCCTTATAATAGTCGTCGCTGAGGGCTCCGCAGGCTCCCTTGATCAGCTGGCCGGCAAGATAGTCCTTCAGGACTTCGACGTCAGCGGAAAGAAGATAGTCGGAGACTGCCTCGAAATATGAAGGTTCGCCGACCACAAGCTTGTCCTGGGCGGAGATGTTCCTTTCCTTGAAATATGCCGGGAAATCGAAGCCCGGATACTTCTGCGCAAGGTCTTCGGAAGACATCGGATTGTAGCCTGCGACGACATCCCTCCTCTGGACATTGGTCCATGAATTGGCGGCAAGCACATCCTCCACCGAAAGGGCATTTGCAGCGGCCTGCTCCGGATTATCGATGCCGGAAAGGGCGAAGACCCTGGTCAGGAAGGTCCTGTAGCCTTCGCGGATGGCAGCATTGGCCGGATCGGTGTAATAGTCCCTCTCGCCGATTCCGAGACCGGACTGCTCCAGATAAAGGATCTGGCTGTCACTGTCGGTAAGGTCAGATTCGACATATGTCATGAAAAGCGGGGACTCTCCGCCATCGTGCATCATCGCGATGGCCTGGACGATTCCGGCTTTGTCATTTACGCTGTAAAGCATGTCGAGATACTTCTTCAGCGGTGCTCCCCCATTGCTGTTCAGGGTGACTGAATCCAGGCCCTGGTTGTACAGGGTCACAATCTTCTCCTCAGTTGATCCGGGCTCTGTCCTGAGCTCCGCCATCCCCTTGAAAAGGTCATTGAGCTGTTCCTGGCTCTTGTTGCGCAGATAGTCGAACGAACCGAATCTGGCATATTCGGGTTTCAGGGGATTGTTCTTCTGCCATCCGCCGGTAGCATATCTGTAGAAATCCACAGAAGGGCTGACCGTAGTGTCAAGATTGGCAAGATCGAGAGCAGGCACCGTCACTCCAGCCTGCTTCGGACCACATGCTGAGATAACCAATGCAGAGGCCATGATTACAAGTGTTTTGTTCATTATAAGAGTAGTTTTATGTCTGTCAATCTGAAACCCACTTCATCAGAGGGATTCAAGACGCACCTTTGCAGAGGCCTTCTCCGTTTCGTCATCGGTCACATCGACAAGCATCTGGAGGTACTTCTTCTCGAGTTTTGCATCCTTGGAAGTACGTGCGAGAATCACGCAGTTCTTGATGGTAGGATAGTCGTCCGGATGCTTCTTGAGAACCTTGTTGTAGCATTTCAGGGCTCCCTTGTTGTCGTGCTTGACGACAAACAGGTAAGAACCCAGGTTGGTCAGGAACATGTAGTTGTCCGGATGATAGGAGAGCATCTGCTCCGAAATCTCACGGAAAGCCTCGTAGCTCTGTGGCGAACCGATGTTGAAGAAGGTGTAGCAGAACTCCTGGATCGATGATGCGAAGAGTTCGGCGTCCACATCCATTCCGGGATATTCCCAGGCAGGCTTGGTCCTGCTGTCGTAATCGACCAGGCTCCTTATTGCGGAAAGGGCCATGTCCGGGCTTTCCTTCTCATAGCCTATCATGGCGGAAATCTTGTACAGGCGGAGGTCCAGCCTCTCCGGGAAAAGCTCGCATGCCCGGTCAACCGCTTTCATGGCGCTGCCGAAGAGTTCGTCATCGTAGCTGGTGACACTGAAATAGTTGACATTGTTGCCAAGGGAGTCCTTCAGGGTCAGGACCGGACTTGTACCCAGATACTTCTCCCGGTCAAGGACCTCCACATCCGTTGACTGGCTCCTGGTGTAGTAGAACGAGAACCTGCCAAGGAGCATGTCAACATCGTCCGGGTAATCTGCTTCCCAGCGGTTGAGAAGGGATTCCACCCCCAGGCCATCAGCACCCACTTTCGAGACGAGGTTGCTGTAACGCTCGATATAGTTCTCCCTCGTGACCGTCTGTGCCAAGGCGGAAAGGGTGACGCCCAGGGCCGCCAGGGCCGTCATGCATCTTTTCAAAATATTCATAAGACTTCTGTTTTCATTGATTCGTTATGTTCATCCTTATCCGTCTCTGCTGCGGATGAAGGTTGTTGCAGCGGTTGCCGATGTTCTTGACGAACCCGAGCGGATGCCCCTCGTAGCAGACTGCGAGATAGCCCGCAGGCGCGTCTGGCAGGGCCAGGGCGTCCCGGTGGAGGAAAGCCAGGGCGGTATGGAGGTCCACATCAACCCGCGGATAAGTATCCTCCGGGAAATACAGGCTCAGTGCCAGGTCGGCAGAAGGAATGAGATCCTTCCCCTTTACGGTACCCAGGGCGACTCCGCACATCAGCGGATGCAGGACATCCAGGGCGGAAACCTCACGCACGATGCTCTCCGGGATGCGGACCAGCATATCCCCTTTCATCCGCTCCGCTGCGGCGCCCGGGGAGTTTTTCCTATGCTTCGCGTCATTGAATATGCAGCCGTCCGGCCCGTCCTTCCTGGCAAGAGCCGAGACGTACTGTCCTTCTCCCTTGACAAAACCCGGGACAAGAAGGCTCCCGAAAGATGTGGAGATGACCCCATCCATCCCGGAAAGGCCGGTATCCAGCATTTCCGCCCCCAGTTCCCTGGCCGCCCAGAGGATGATTTCATCATTCTCCGCCTTCTCGAAGGTACAGGTTGAATACACCATCACTCCACCGCGACGCAGGGCGGGCCATACATCGGCGACAATCCTCTTCTGGCGGGCAGCACACAGTTCCACCAGGTCCGGGGACCAGTTTGAGACAGCCTCATCATCCTTGCGGAACATTCCTTCACCGGAGCAGGGCACATCCGCGACTATCACATCGAAGAATCCTTCCAGGGCAGCGAACGCCTTGGGATCACAACTGGTGACCACGACATTGGGATCGCCCCAGATGGCCACATTGCCGGCAAGGACCGAGGCCCTTCCTTTCATCACCTCGTTGGCAACCAGGATGAAGCGGTCACCATATTCAAGCCTTAGGGAAGAAGCCATGTCGGTGGTCTTGCCACCCGGTGCCGCACATAGGTCCAGGACCCTTACGGGGCGCTCCTGGACATCGGTTTCCTTCAACACTTTGCGGAAAGCATGTCCCACAGCCATTGCGGAAGAATCCTGGACATAGTAGCACCCGCAGTGGAAAAGAGGATCGAGGGTGAAGAATGGACGCGAGGACAAGGTGAAGCCGAAAGGGCTCCAGGGTAAAGGACTAGACCCGCCGCTGAAATGCTTCAGCACGAAGGCGGCCGGATCCGGGACCTTTGAAGGATTCACCCGGACGGAGACCGACGGGGCCTCCCCGAAAGCCTCCAGCGCGACCGGGACCCCCTGAGGGCCTACCGCCCTGAAAAGGATGTCCTCCAATTGTCTGTCCCCTTTGCCTGCCATATTCCTCAACCCTGCCTTTTGGCCATCTCTTCCTGCATCTTTCTCAAGGTATCCTGGTCAATACCATCCGGCATCCTGCCTTCAGACATCGCTGCCAGGCCGTCCACCAGTTTGTCCAACGCATCCTTGAGTTTGTTGCCGATGAGCATCTTCATCATGAAATTGAGGTCGGCATTGAACTCCACGTGGAAATCCGTCTTTCCGGGCTCGGAAGGGACTGCATCGAAATGCAGGGTACCACGGAAAGCGAACGGAGCCCCGTTGTCCACAAGTTCAATCTTTGAATATGGGACCCTGTCATTGATCCTCACTCCGATGTTCATCCCCTGTACGGATGCGCTGATGCTGTCATAATCCGCCTGCACACCCTGCTTCTTCTCTTCAGGAAGGAACTGCAGGAAGTTGCGCATGTCCACGAAAGCCATGTACAGTTCGAAAGGCTGTTTCGACACTATGCCGTGCTTGCTTGTGATTACTGTCGCCATGGTCCTACCTCCTCCATCCGGAAGGGTTCTCCCTCCACTGTTTCAAGACGTTTGTATCAGAAGGCTTGACATAGCCGGTAGCGGTTGCGACTTCAATCAGGGCGTCATAATTGGAAACAGTGTCCAACGGAACCTCTGCCTGGGCGAACTGCTCAGCAGCAACAGGAAAGCCATAAGTGAATATGGCGACCATTCCCATGACTTCGGCTCCGGCCTCCCTTAGAGCCTTCACTGCTGCAAGGCTGCTCATACCCGTCGAAATGAGATCCTCGATGACCACTACCTTGGCTCCCTGCGGAAGCACTCCCTCAATCTGGGAACCGGTGCCATGGTCCTTCGGTTTAGGCCTGACATAGACGAAAGGCTTCCCCATCCGGTCCGCCGCAAGGACTCCATGTGCAATGGCTCCGGTTGCAACTCCTGCAACCACCTCAGCCTCAGGATACTTTTCCATTGCGATTTCCGCAAGCCATCCGGCGACCCTGGACCTCAGGGCAGGATCCGAGAGGATTCTCCTGTTGTCGCAATAGATGGGAGAATGCCATCCGCTGGCCCAGGTGAAAGGCTGGTCCGGACGGAGGAGGACAGCCTTGATGCCAAGCAACTCCTTGGCAAGCATAATTTCTTTTGATTCCATATTCAAAGCAATGTTTTTTCTTAACTTTGCAGCCTGTTGTCTGAATAACTTACAAATATAGTAAAAATCCAGTAGCGGATGCACAAGATTTACATCGAAAACAGATGTCTGGTTATCTGCTCTCCGCAGGAGCATGTGCTGGCGGATTCCAATGCCGTGGAGCTCCACCTCGGCAGCAGTCCCGACATAGGTTCCATCGTCCGGATGTTCGAGTCCTCGGAGTCCCTCTCCAGAGTCTATATCCCTGTTGAAGACGAAGACAAAACCTACAGGGATTTCTGCTCCCAGTTCAAGGAAGTGAACGCTGCCGGAGGAGTCGTCTCAAACCGCAGGGACGACTACCTGCTGATCAGGAGAGGAGACCTCTGGGACCTGCCGAAGGGACATCAGGAAGCCGGGGAAGACATTGAGCAGACAGCCGTTCGGGAGGTCCGGGAGGAAACCGGCCTGGGAGAGATTGTCCTTGGAAGTCTCATCTGCATCACCAACCACTGCTACATCAGGAACGGGATCTGGCATCTTAAGCACACCTGGTGGTACAACATGCGCTACACCGCCCCGGTAGACCTTGCGCCCCAGAGAGAGGAAGACATCTCCAAGGCCGCCTGGGTCTGCAGGAGTTCCCTGCCCTCATTCCTGAAGGAAACCTACCCTTCGATTGCGGAAGTCTTCAGGAACATGAAACAATCCGAATCCAACTGAAACATTCCATGGACTTTGTCCGTATAAAAAAAGATTACACCCGATAAAGGGAAACATATTCATTCTATTGGAACAAAGTCACTCGGACAATATGAAACTATCTCAATTCCAATTTCTTCTTCCGAAAGAACGGCTGGCAACTGAACCGACAAGATGGAGGGACGAATGCCGCCTGATGGTCATCCACAAAGACACGGGAGAAATTGAGCACAGACTCTTCAAGGATATCATAGACTATTTCGGGAAAGGCGACACATTCGTGTTCAATGACACGAAAGTCATCCCCGCAAGGCTGTACGGCAAGAAAGAGAAGACTGGTGCAGACATCATGGTCTTCCTCCTGAGGGAACTCAACAGGGAACAGCACCTATGGGATGTGATTGTCGATCCTGCCCGCAAGATCAGGATAGGCAACAAACTCTATTTCGGCGACGACCAGAGCCTTGTTGCGGAAGTCATCGACAACACCACCTCCAGGGGCAGGACCCTGAGATTCCTCTATGACGGTCCGTACGAGGACTTCAAGGAGCATCTTTTCTCCCTGGGAGAGATCCCTGTCCCGAAATGGATAAAGGAAAAGACCACCCCGGAAGACACAGAGAACTACCAGACAATCTTCGCCGCCCACGAAGGCGCAGTGGCAGTTCCTGCAGCCGGCATCCATTTCAGCCGTGAGCTTTTCAACAGGATGATCCTCAAGGACATCAACAAGGCTTTCATCACCGAGCACATGGGCATCGGCCAGTTCCGCAGGGTTGACGTGGAGGACCTGTCCAAGCACAGGATGGATTCGGAAAGGCTGATCATCGGGGAAGAGGCCTGCCGGATCATCAATGAATCAAAGCAGGGCGGCCACAAGATCGTGGCAATCGGCACCACTGTCCTCAGGGGACTCGAAACCTACATCACCACGACCCACGAAGTCAAGCCATATGACGGATGGACCAACAAGTTCATCTTCCCTCCGTACGAATTCTCCGTCCCGGACGCCGTAGTCTCCGGTTTCCACCTTCCGGAATCCACCATGCTGATGGCAGTCTGTGCTTTCGGAGGCTTCGACAATGTGATGAACGGTTACAAGGTCGCTCTAGACGAAGGCTACCGCTTCGGTCCTTATGGAGATGCGATGCTGGTTCTTTAGAGGTTTTCCTTAAAGAAACGGAAATAATCTTCAAGAAACATAAAACAACGCGTTCCGGCCAGTTGCCGGGACGCGTTTTTCGGTATATTCACGGAACAGAAAAGACAGACCGCGATGGAGGAGAAAGAATTCAGTTTCGAGGAAAGGGTCGCCAGATGCGCCCTGAACGCCATTTTCGGATTCGAACCGAGAAAGGGGCTGGCATTGATGGAAGGGACAGGAGGCGCCCTCGCGGTGTTCAGGACCCAGAAAGAGGAACTTGCCCGGATTCTGGGGCCGGGCAACCGGACCCGGCTACTGGACAGGATAACCGAACAGGCCTTCGATGCCGCGGCGATGGAACTCGAACTGCTGGAAAGGGACGGCTGCAGGTTCATCTGCCTCGGAGAGGAGGCCTATCCGCCCCTGCTGATGGAGTGCCAGGACCCTCCCCTGGGGCTGTACTACAAAGGAGTCTCCCCTCCCGGTGATGTGTTCGGAAGCAGACGGGCCATTGCAGCAGTCGGTACCAGGGATCCCTCTCCGTACGGGAAGGAATGGTGCAGAAGGATTGTAGGCTCAATCGCAAAGTCTCCTAGCCGGCCCCTGATTGTGAGCGGACTTGCCCTCGGGATAGACGGGATAGCTCACAGGACCGCCCTCGAGGCGGGCCTGCCTACAGTTGCAGTGATGGCCACCGGTATCGACAAACTCTACCCATCGACCAACCGGGGCCTCGGAGAGAGGATAGCCTCGACTCCCGGATGCGCGCTGGTTACGGACTATCCGCCGGGTACGGACGCGGTCCGGATCAATTTCCTGAGAAGGAACCGGATCATCGCCGGAATCGCAGGAGCCACAATCCTGATCGAGTCCAAGGTCAAGGGCGGCGGCATGATGACAGCACGCCTGGCAGCATCCTACGGAAGAGATGTTTTCGCCCTGCCGGGGAGGCTGGACGACCCCATGTCGCAGGGATGCAACCTGCTGGTCAGGGAGACCCAGGCAGTACCGGTCGGGGACATGGGCATATTCATGAACGACCTCGGGCTGGACAGGCCTGCGGCTGCACCTCCGCAGGATTTCAGGGAAAGTCTCGAGACCTTCTACCGGGAAAGGCTAAGTCCCGGCCAGATGCAGGATACTCTCCGTACGGCGCTCAGGATCAAGGCATCCAGAGGCATATCCCTGGACGAGCTGTGCCGCTGTCTCAACCTGCCCTTCGGTACAATAAGCCGCATCGCAACCATGCTCGAGTGCGACGGGTTCATCACCATCGACCTTCTGCAGCATTGCAGCATCTCTCCGGAAGCAAGGGACTTTGCCCGATAATCCGGAAATGATTAAATTTGCGTCAATGAAATACATTGACACACATTGCCACATCAGTGACGAAGCATTCAAGGGTGAAGAGGAACTCTATGTCAGCCGTGCCCTTGTCAAGGGCATAGGGATGATGCTCCTCCCCGACATCGACTCTTCGGAGAGGGACGCCATGTTCGCGGTCGCGGACAGGTTCCCCGAAGTGACAAGGCCGATGATAGGGTTGTACCCCGGCTCGGTGGACGCATCCTGGAAAGAGGAAAGGGACAGGATGCTTGAATATTTTGACAGACGCTGCAGTACCCATACTTCACCCGCGGGATGCGCAGACATTGTCGCCGTCGGCGAAATCGGGCTCGACTATCACGAAGGGCGTGAATATGCCGCCGAACAGAAAGCCGCCCTGGAATGGCAGCTGGACTTTGCCAAGGAGCACGACCTTCCTGTGAACATACATCTCCGTGACGCGATGGGGGACTTCCTGGAAATAATCCGGAAGCACAAAGGCTTGCGAGGCAACATGCACGCCTACAGCGGAAGCATCGAAAGTTTCAGGGAACTCCAGAAACTGGGAGACTGGTACATCGGAGTCGGAGGGGTCGTGACATTCAGGAATGCCTCTCTTGCAGAGGTTGTAAAGGAAATCCCGCTGGATAGAATCCTGCTCGAGACGGACGCCCCCTACCTGACTCCGGTACCCTACAGGGGCAAGAGGAACGAGAGTTCGTATATTCCCTACATAGCCGCGCGGATTGCTGAAATCAAGGAAATTGACATTGAGGAAGTGGCAGGAGCGACAACTGCGAATGCTGCTGCATTGTTCGGGTTATAGCAGATTCGGCGGCACTTTTCGTACAATTCTTTCCTGCAATTCATTGTTGAATGAAAATAATTTAGTAAATTGCAACGGTTTTTATAGGGGGTTTTTGCGCCCCGGCAACAACTGAAAATTATAACTATCTAATACTTTATTAATTAAAACACTCAAAAACGGTTATGAAAAAGTTTTTCATGTTTTTGGCAGTAGCCGGTATTCTTACCTTTACTGCAAACATCGCATCTGCTCAGGACGAAGCTGCTCCTGAGGCTGCCGCCACAGAGCAAGTAGCAGAGGCTCCTCAGGAAATGACAGCCGAGGACCTTCTCAAAGGCACCGGCGAGGAAGTTCCTTTCCACCAGCAGATCAAGTCCTATTTCATTCAGGGAGGTCCTGGCTTCATGTCAGCAATCATCCTCTGTCTGATCCTTGGTCTCGCTCTTGCAATTGAAAGAATCCTCTACCTCTCATTCTCAAAGACCAACAACAAGAAGCTCATTGAGAAGATTGAGGCTGCTCTCGCAGAGGGCGGTGTCGCAAAGGCTCTCG
>JBJFDD010000002.1:0-3437 GCA_051889815.1 Candidatus Cryptobacteroides sp.
CGTGCGAGAAAGCCCCTCCGCCTCCGAGCGTACCCGAGTTTGTGACAGAGGCAATCTGATTGCCGTTGTAGGAATATGCCAGGACGTCTTCTGCTGCAGTAGCGGACTGGCCGTACCGGGTCAGGGCAGTGATGTTGCCGTTCCGGTCATAGGCTATACTCCTCTCCGAGAATGAATTGACTGCGGTCCCGGTCGAAGTTGTCATCTTCCCTGACGAGTCGAGAGCACCGGTGAACCGAACTGCATCCTTCAGCCTTGAGGCTCCGTCATAGGTCAGCGACCAGGCATTGGCCGGAGTTCCGGCTTCTCTGCTCCACTCCCATTCGGAGATGTTGCCTGAATAGAGCCCGGTCGTGCCGAGAGCAGTTTCGTGGTATCTCAAGACAGAGCTGAAATAGTCCGAATCCTGTCCTGTCAACCAACCTCGAACGTTGTAGGAGTACGTCTCCAGGATGTTCCCATCCCCGTTGCCACCGTCGGAGAATGCCTTGGATTCCAGCCTTCCGATGCCGTCGTAGGAATAGTCCACGGCCTGCGTAGCCTCGCCGTCCAGGGTCGCCACCTCGCTTGAGAGCCTCTCCCGGGAATCATATGAATAGACCGTCTCAAGCCAGTCTGAAGAACCGGAAGGAAGGGTAACAGTTTCTAGGGACTTTAGGGTCTTTCCTGTAAAGGAGTTCAAAAGATACACATCCCTCCAGCCACCGAGGGCCTCTGCAGTGTGGCTCTGTGTCATCCTTCCGAATGCATCATAGTGAAGCGATGTGACCGATTCGGATGCCTGGTTGTCAAGAGATACTTCCTTCGATCCCGTCAGAAGGCCCTTGAGTCTTCCCGATCCAGAGTCGGGCACTCCGTAGCCGCTCCTGGAGTCTGCGGCAAGATGTGAGGCTGTTCCTGAAGGGAGACTACCCGTGAAGGAATGGTCGTCATAATAACTTGCTGACAGAAGTGCCGAACCTGTCGGTATGCTGAGGTTGACTGAATAGCCGCCAGTCATCCCGGTTGCGGACGTCCCGCTGAAAGTCGCCATGGCCACAGTGCCTGATAGGTCTGGAACCGAGGCTGCGTTCCAGATGCCCCTGACAGCCTCACGGCCGAGAAAATCGCGGACAGAGTATAACCAGATACCCTCACTTCTCTGGATTCCGTCTTGAGTGAACACCTGCCGGTCGGCCTTGTCATACCTTATGAGGACAGCTTCCGTGCCCGGAAACTTCTTCGAGATGCATCTCCCTTTCGCATCGTACTTGTAGATGTAGGCCTGTGTGGAGAGCGGAGAAGCCGAGTCGTTGTATGTTTTGTTCGCACTCATCGCTGCCGATGCTTCCGGAGTGAGGACGTAACGCAGCAGCCCGCGGTCATCGTAGATGTAGTAGGTGTCAAGAATCGTAGGCCCGTCGAAGCGTCTTGTCAGAATCCTTCTGCCAAGTTTGTCAGTGAATTCAATGGTTTTGTTCCGGTCTTCGTCTGTCTTTCTCGTGACATTGAGCGTCCCTGCCTCGTACTGGTCAAGCCTGGTGATGGACATATCGGTCGTCATCGCGTAACGTCCGCAGGGAAGCACGCCGGTATATTCATTGACCAGATGCTCTGTCGTGGTGCTTTTTCCGCGTGTGTGCCAAGGGGACCCCGGTCCGCATTCTTCAGATATCCTGCCCAGAGGCGAGTCCTCGTAGGTTTTCTCCGAATATGCATACACATCCCAGTCATGGAACATGAATGACTGAACGGCGACCTGGTCCCTGTTTGCAAAGGTACCTGCCGGCCTGGACGAACTGACGGCAACAGGAGTCGGGGCGTACTGCACGGACTCCCTTCCGAAGTCGTCGTAGGCTGTGAGCGTAATTATGTCCTGCTGGGTACCGTTCACGGAAGATGCTGCGGCCTGAAGGGTTTCCACCGGTCTTCCCAACCGGTCGTAGAAGGTGTAGGTGTCATTGCTTTCTGTACCGTCCTGCGACAGGTACTTCGTTGCCATTACTCTGTTGCCTCCTTCTTCCGCTCCGTAGGAATAGGTGTAAGAAGCGGTGGTGCAACCTTCGAAGGAGGATGAGACCAGCCTGCCGAGTGCATCGTAGGAGAAGGACTCCGTCCTGCCGGACGGCCCGGTCATGGATGCCACTCCCGACAGTGGCTTCCAGGTCATGGTGGTGACATGGACACCGGCATTGGCGGTGAACCTGTTCCTGAATGAGGAAAGTTTCGAGGCGATTGCCGATGCCTGGCCGGTGTTCAGGACGGAGGTGTCGGCATAAGCCTTGATCCCGCTCCAGGAACTTCCCTGTACGCGGGCAACAGGATGGGAGCCGCCGTAGCCCCAGATCCAGACCGTCTTCTGGCCATCCAACCCCGTGGCCTCCAGAATGTTTCCCCGGTAATCATAGGCGTTTATGGTGATCATCCGTTCCGTTCCCGGATTGCCCTTGACAGTAAGTGACCGGGATGAAGGGGCGAAAAAGAATCCAGACGAAGAAGATGTTCCCCTCGGATACTTTCCGAAGGCTGTTGCCTGTGTCGTCAGCAGGTCGGCAGGGTTTGCGGAGTTACGGTAAGTCCTTGTCTCGACGGGGATGCCGACCATGTTCGCGGCAGTCATCTCTGAATATGTCGTCCCGTCTTTCTCGTAGGCATATTCATAGACTGTCACTCTCGAGGTGTTGCCGGGTATGCCGAGCTCGCCCAGGGTCTCGGTCTTGATGTTGCCGTAGGAGTCGTAGGTGTATTCAGAAGTGGTTGTCAGTGAGCCGTTTGTCTCGTTAATGGTCTGGGATTTCGAGGCGGGAAGGCTTCTTCCCTGGCTGAGATTTGTGGAGATGTGGGCAATTGCCCTGTACTCCTCTGCCACGAGTGACTCGTCGGTTCCATAGACTCTTGCAGTCCTGCTGACCTGGACCTGGCGGATGCGGGTGGTGTTGTCGCCGGTGTCATATTCATTGGTGTATCCCAGACTGCTCTGTACCGCCAGTGAACCATCTTTCCGGAATACCTTCTCACCGGTCTTCCTGCCGCTTTTCCATCCTTCACGAGAGTCGCTGACCAGGTGCGAGACTCCGACCCTGAGGGGATATGATTGGACGATGTTGAAGTGGTGTACGGTCCGGCCGATTGTATTGTCGCCGGAACTGCCTTCGCCTGACCCGGTACCTGAAGTCCTTGTCTCGGTGACATAGGGATAGCTGACCGATGAGCCGGAGTCTCCAGTCAGGCCGATGAGCGAGTTGTCGCTCCAGACTCTTTCCTTGTAGGTTGCCACTATGCTTCCCGGACTGCCCGAGAACTCATTGCAGACTGTTTCACTGTACATCAGCGAGTCCTTTGGGTAGTAGATGCTGGAGGACCTCCTGTCGGGATGACGTTGAGAAGGCCGGCACCGTTGACAGAGTTCTCCTCCGTGCTGTAGCAGAAATTCCTGAACAGGATGGCCCCGTCCGACT
>JBJFDD010000003.1:0-12640 GCA_051889815.1 Candidatus Cryptobacteroides sp.
GCAATTTTTTAATGTGGTTGCAAGCAATCAAATCCATCCACGTATGTTTTCCTTCCAAAAGGACTGCAAAGATAGCACAAATTGGCTTCTTTCCCAATAATTCTTCATATATTTGCAAGTCTAAATACATTTGCAACGTTTAGCAGGGCAAATGATTAAGACTATACATCATTTGAGGCACATTGTTATCATTTTTATAATCAATTTATGGTTCAATCACTCAAAAAAGGTCTGGCAACTCTTGTTGCCATCTTAACCGGAGCTCTGGCTTTCGCGCAGGTCACAACTTCCAGCCTCGCCGGCCAGGTAACAGATGAAAACGGAGAGCCTCTCGCAGGCGCTGCCATCATCGCAGTCCACGCTCCGTCCGGAACTCAGTACGCAACCGTAGCAAATGTTGAAGGACGTTATGTCATCAACGGTATGCGTGTCGGTGGCCCTTACAAAGTCAACATCTCATTCATCGGAATGGGTGAACTCGACTACGAGGGTATCACTCTCAAACTCGGCGAGCCTTACGAGCTCAATGCTTCAATGAAGTCCTCGAATTCCCTCGAGGCAGTCGTCCTCACCGCAGAGGGTTCCTTCAACTCCCACAAGACGGGAGCGGGTGCAAGCTTCAGCCTCAAGACTGTCGAGAACATGCCTACCATCGACAGAAGCATCTATGACGTGGTCAAGTTCACCCCACAGGCAACCGTCAACAAGAACGGCGGTATCTCATTCGCAGGTGCCAACAACCGTTACAACAGTTTCCAGGTCGACGGTGCAGTGGCAAACGACACCTTCGGTCTTGCAGCTTCAGGTACCAACGGCGGCCAGACAGGTGCAAACCCTATCTCACTTGACGCCATCGAGGAAATCCAGGTTGTCGTCGCTCCTTTCGACGTCCGCCAGTCAGGTTTCACCGGAGGTGCGATCAACTCCATCACCAAATCCGGCACCAACACCGTGAAGGGATCTGCATATTCATACCTCTTCAACCAGGATTTCATCGGCACGACTCCTGGCAAGGATGTCGAGAACCGCACAAAGTACCAGGAGGAATTCTCCCAGACCTACGGTTTCACAGTGGGCGGTCCGATCATCAAGGACAAACTCTTCTACTTCGTTTCGGGTGAGTACTACGATTTCTCATATCCGAATGTTTACTACCCTCTCGACGGGGCAGACAACCCTTACGCCAAGAAGACCCTCGGCGCCGACGTCATCTACAACGGCCAGAACCTGGGCAATGTCTTCAACGCCACAATGGCCCAGGCCATGATCGACCACTACGAGAAGACCTACGGTGTCGCCAACACCGGTGAGTCATTCACCCAGCACCAGAAGAAGTCCCGTTCGATCAACGGTATGGCAAGAATCGACTGGAACATCAACTCAACCAACAAGTTCATGTTCCGCTACCAGCTCGCCGACTCCTACTCGGACCAGTACGGCTCGGGCATCAGCTCCTACTACTTCAACGGTTCTTCCTACAAGCAGGTCAACAAGACCCACACCTTCGTCGGTGAGCTCAACTCCCGCATCTCCGACAATGTCTCCAACGAGCTCCGCGCCACCGCAGTCCTCGTCCGCGACCACCGCGAGCCGGGCTACAAGGGTGCCACAATGTACATCAAGGACAAGATCACCTTCAACCTCGGTACAGAGTACTCTTCAGGTGTGAACAACATGAGTTCCAACACCTACACCCTCACCGACAACCTCTCGATCTTCAAGGGCAACCACAACATCACCGTCGGTACCCACAACGAGCTCTACAATTTCGCCAACGGCTTCATCCAGTATGCCTACGGTGAATATATCTTCAACTCCGTCGCAGACTTCTTCGCCAACAAGGTCAACCAGTACGAGTACAAGTACGTTGATCCTACCCTCACCGGCGGAAACACAATGTGGGTGGCAACCACCTGGGCAGCCCAGTTCGGCGCCTACGTCCAGGACGAGTGGAAACCGAGCAGGAACTTCACCCTCACCTACGGTCTCCGCGCCGATGTCCCGATGCTGCTGAACAAGCCTACCACCAACGAGACCTTCAACGGCAACAACATCGCCAAGAGATTCGACCAGTACACCGGAGTAACCCCTAAGGCAACCCCTCTGTGGTCTCCTAGAATCGGCTTCCGCTGGTACCTCAACGAGGAACACAGCTCTCTCCTGCGCGGCGGTACCGGCCTGTTCACCGGACGCGTTCCTTTCGTCTGGCTCTCCAATGCCTACAACAACACCGGTGTCGAGACCAAGTCCGTCACCATCAAGAAGGCCGCAATTCCTGAGAACATGTACTTCGGAAGCGACCCTTACAAGGGAGTCGTAGAGGCAGGACTTGCAAGCGGCGACGGAGCAGCACAGACCATCAACACCCTCAGCAGGGACTTCAAGTACCCTCAGGTGTTCCGCACCAACCTCGGCTTCGAGCAGACCTGGGGTGACGGTTGGAAACTCACCATCGACGCTCTCTATTCAAAGACCCTCAACAACATCTTCTTCCAGAACCTGGCTGTTGAGGAAAGCGGGAAATATGTCTATGGCGCAACCGGCTCTTCAGCCTACAATGCCGACGGTTCGGTCAATCCGGACAAGGTCGCACCACTGTTCACCAACATCAAGGCTGACGACGGCAAGGCATATTCAGCAATCGTGGCCCTGGGCAACACCAACAAGGGTTATTCCTACAGCGCCAGCATCCAGCTGCAGAAGTCTTTCCGCTGGGGTCTTGACTTGATGGCTTCCTACACCTACGGCCACTCATATTCAGTCAACGACGGTACTTCTTCCGTAGCATATTCAAACTGGAAGTACAACTACTCGGTCAACACCAACTCTCCTGAGCTTTCGCACTCACTGTTCGACAAGCCTCACAAGCTGATGGGCATGATTTCCTACAACTCCCCTGTTTACGGAAAGAGGTTCGCAACCAACATCTCCCTCACCTACGAAGGTGGCAGCGGCCAGAGATTCTCCTACACCATGAGCGAGAAGGTTGACTTCAACGGCGACGGCTACATGGGCAACTCCCTCATGTACATCCCTACCCAGCAGGAACTTACCGAGATGCGCTGGTCAACCCCTGCTGATGCTGCTGCTTTCGAGAACTACATCCGCGGTGACCGCTACCTCAGCACCCACGGCGGACAGTGGTCCGAGAGATATGCCGGAATGGCTCCGTTCGAGCACCATTTCGACCTCCACTTCGGTGAAGACTTCTACTATGACAGGAAGCACAACCGCAAGCTCCAGCTCTTCGTTGACTTCAAGAACATCGGCAACCTGTTCAACCGCGGATGGGGACTGTACTATGCTTCAGCCTACAACAGGCAGATCCTCCAGGTCGTTGCAGTTGACGCCGACGAGAAGGGCAACATGACTCCTACCTACGCCTGGAATGACTACACACTCACTCCTTCAGACTTCTACTCAAGGTGGAGATGCCAGCTTGGTATCAGGCTCACATTCTAAAATGTCAAGACAATGAAGAATATTTTCAAATCAATACTCGCCGTAGCCCTCAGCGCATTCGCTTTCGCAGCCTGCGCAGACTACGATACCGTTCTCCTGAGCGACCAAATGGCAAGCCTTAACAGCGAGAAGATCTCCTTCGAGGCTGTCCCTTCCGCTCCGAAGACTGTTACCGTCAATCTTGACGGAGACTGGATTGCCACTCTTCCTGTCGAGTGCGACTGGCTCAAGGTAGAGCCGTCCTACGGAACCGGAAAGACCGATGTCAAGATTACCGCTTCCGAGAACTACGATGGAACCGGTGCCCTTGCAGGTCCAAGGTCCTCCATGGTCAACTTCTCCACTTCTGCAGGTACCACTGTACTGAATGTCAGCCAGATGGGCGACATCACCAAGCTCAGCGCCAAGACCTACAGGCAGGTTGCAAACGTAACCCCGGGAGCTTCCTATCTCCTGATTGCAAAGAATGGTTCTGAATATTATGCCGGAACCCCTGTCCCTACCTCAAGCACCTACGCCTACCTCCTCAAGAAGGACGTAACCGCGAATGTCCAGGCTGACGGTTCAATCGTGATGCCAGACGGCTCCTACGGATTCACCTTCGAGCCTACCGCAGAAAGCGGACAGTACATTATCCGCCAGGCTGACGGCGAGGCTCTCTGGCAGGCCGCAGCCTACAACAACTTCTACACCGATGTCACTCCTTCCGAGGGCTACATCTGGACCGTAGAGCCTCAGGACGATGGAACCGCAATCATCAAGAGCATCGATCTTGGCAAGTGGCTCCAGTACTCAATCACCTACTCAAGTTACGGCGGCTACACCAGCTCCCAGGACAACGCCCTTCTCCCTATCCTGTTCGAGAATTCGGACAAGGTGCTCGGTGTCACTCCGGGTTCCGTAAACCTCACCGACGGTGACCTCGAGGAGGAATTCACAATCGTCTGCGACGCTGACCTCGTGGATGCCGTCATCCCTGAGGACTGCGACTGGATCACCCTCGTGAGCAACGTTACCGACGGAGTGAAGTCAACCCTGACCTTCAAGTCATCAAAGAACCCTGACCTCACCGAGAGAACCGCATCCATACTTATCGGCTCTGTCGATGCTACCGTCAATGTCGGTGTCTCACAGCCTGCAAGGGCCATCACTCCGGACGATATCCTCGACAAGAACATCGCTGACTTCAATGCAGCCGAGGTCGGTCCGATGATGTACCGCATCACCGCTTCCATCTCAAAGGTTGCAGATGCCGCAAAGGGACGTTTCTACATCAAGGACTACAGCGGCGAGACCTATGTCTACAACATGAGCGGCTTCGCTGAAAGCGGCGCAAAGGCCGGTGACATCGTCACCATCGTCGGAAAGCGCGACCAGTACAAGACCACCATCGAGATGACCTCGGCATATTTCGAGAATGTCAATCCTGTCTCCGAGGTCTCAATCGCTGATTTCCTCTCCAAGGAGGTAAGTACTGCCGATTGGTACATGGTGACCGGAACCATCACGAAGATTGCCAACAGCAACTACGGCAACATCTACATCAACGATGGCGAGACCGAACTCTATGTCTATGGAACCTATCCTGGATACGGCGCCACCGGTGATGCCCGCAAGGGTCTCATCAATGCGGAAGGAATCGAAGTCGGCGACAAGATTACCGTTATCGGCAACAGGGGCGACTACAAGGGTTCTGCCCAGATGACCAATGGCTTCTACTTCTCTCACACCAAGAAACCTGTAGAGAGCGAGGTCCTGACCATCACTGCAGACGAACTCCCTACGGCCTATCCGACAACGGAGACTACCGTTACCCTGAACGGAACCGACTTCGACATCATGAATGTCGCCAACTACGGCAACGGCATCCAGATGAAGAAGAGCACAGGCTACATCAAGACCCATTCGGATTTTGCCAAGAGAATCAAGAGCGTGAAACTCACAGTTACCGATGGCAAGACCTGGTATCCTGCCAATGTCACGCTCACATGCGGTTCCGCCACCATCGAACCTGCCTCCGACGAGACAAGTTCAACTTACGACCTTTCCGGTGGAGACTACAAGGGATTCAATCTCGCGAACACCTCGAGCTATGCCGTCTATATCGGCAAAATCGAAATAACCTTCGCCGAATAGGAATATTCCCCAAAAGACAATGAATATTCAAGGATGGCCCCTTCCGAGGCCATCCTTTTTTGCATCCGGCGGCGTGCAGAACTTGGCAAAACCATTTATATTCAGTAAATTTGTTTTCTTGGACTAAAAGCAAGCTTTTTGAATATCAACAAAACTCGAAATGAATATGAAAATCAAGAAACTTTTCGCTGCCGCACTTGCGCTTGTCGCTCTGGCAGCCTGCCAGGAAAAGGAACCTGAACTCGGACCTGCCGGCATCAAAGCCGACAAGACTGCAGTTGAATTCAGCTCCGAAGTGTCCTCGGCCAGCATCTCAGTCACTGCAACCAGGGATTGGAACTCGACCATCACCTATTCCAGCACCCAGGCCGAGAAATGGCTTTCTGTCACTCCTGCTTCCGGAAAGGCATCAAACGATGCACAGACTGTGGAGATCACGGCCCTTGCCAACGACGGCTACGACCGCAGCGCAACCATCAAGTTCACCATCGGTCTTGCCGATGCCCTTGTCACTGTCAGCCAGAAGGGTCCAAAGGGCGAGGCCAGCCCATACGATGCAGAGCAGATCACCTGCGCCGAATTCCTCGAGAGGAAGGACTCCCAGACCGACTACATCCTTGAGGGAACCATCTCCGGAGTCACCAACTCATCCTACATCGGCTTCGACCTCAACGATGGCACCGGCACCGTTCCTTGCGCCTTCCCGACGAACTTCGACGAATTCGCAAGCCAGCTCAAGAACGGCTGCAAGGTCAAGATAATGGGCAAGTACAACTACTACGAGAAGAAGGGCACGCACCAGATGGCGAACGGTACCATCATCTCCGTAGAGGCCGGCGAGCCGCTTCCTGAGGCAAAGGCTTCCACAGTGAAGGCCTTCATCGACGGAAAGGACGAGAACACTGAGTACGTCCTGACCGGAACCGCCTCAGAGTGCGCCTTCGGCAGCTCCTACTGGGGCTTCGTCCTCACCGACGAGACCGGCTCCATCCAGTGCCCGTTCCCTGCCAACTGGGATGAGTACAAGGATCAGATAAGCGACGGAAGCACAGTCAAGATCCAGGGAGCATACAGCTACTATTCGCAGAAGGAAGCCCATCAGCTGAAGAACGGAACCATCCTCTCGGTAACCGCAGGTACCCCTGCCGAGCAGCAGACCTACGAGGGAATCGTTGTCGCAGTCTCCAAGGCAGCATTCCTCATCAAGACCACCGATGGCTACAAATATGCCTACGACAAGAACAACGTCCCTACCGTTTCTGTCGGTGACAAGGTCAAGCTCTCCGGCGAACTGTCGATGTACGGCAAACTCGAGGAAATCATCAACTACACCGTAGAGGTCATCTCCACCGGCAATGCTGTCACCCATCCGGAAATCAAGAATCTCACCGGTTCCGAAATGGACACCTACGAGACGATGTTCGGATATGTCGGCTTCACAGGAAAACTTTCCATCAGCGGCAACTACTACAACATCATCGTCGATGGCTCCAGCAAGACAGGCAGCCTTGCTAATGCCAACAATGTGGACGCCTCCCTGAACGGCAAGATGGTGGACTGCAAGGGCTACTTCATCGGCCTGACCGGAAGCGACAAGTACTTCAACATCATCCTCACCTCCATCAAGGCATCCGATGACCAGTCCGGCAGCGATCCTGGTGACGGCGGCAACACCGGAGGCGGAAGTGAAGGTAGTTCGGACCTTGTCAAACCTGCTGAAAACGAAGTTCTCCACGTGCTCACCAATGAGGAGATCTGCGCAGTCACCAAAGACGGAAGTGTTTCAGGTACAGCCTACGGAACCTACGGAATCGAGAGCAAGGGCGGCAACTGGACCGGAAACTTTGCAAAATCTTCTTCCAACACCTTCCTCCAGTTCCGCAACAACAATGCATCCTACCTGACCTCACCGGAATATTCCTCAAAGGTCGTCAGGGTTGTCCTGGAGACCGCAGAAGAGAAATACAATGCCTCAAGTGCAACCAACAGGGCCATCTATGCTGTTCCTGTGGTGGATCCTTCCTCCCTCCCGACCGGAAAACTGAACGGCAACAACATCAACTACACCGAGGCCCAGTGGGAGACAAACTACGGAAGCACAACGTTCAAGACTACTGACGGCCACCAGTTCGGCGAGATAAAGTTCAACACCGAAACGAAGCAGTTCTCACTGATTTCCGCAAACGGTGCAGTCTACATCGAAGCAATCTATGTCTTCTGTGAGAAATAGACTGCTTCTCTTTCTCGCAGGACTCCTGACTCTGGTTTCATGCGGCGGTACCGATCCCGAACAGGGACCGGTAGCGCTTTCTGTAACCAAGTCTTCGGCTGACTACAAGGCGGGCAGCATGTTCATCGAGATCATTGCCGACCTGGACTGGACCCTTACGCTTGAAACAAGCGACGGACTGAGCTGGGCTCAGGCTGAACCGTCCAGCGGGAGAGGCTCCAAGGCGAATGTTGTCCTGACATATTCAGAGAACACTTCAGAAGAAGACAGAGTGCTGCAGATCATCCTGCAGAGCGGGTCGAAGAGGGCTTCCGGGACTTTCACACAGAAAGGAAGGCCGGCAAGCGAGACTCCGGGGCCGAAACCGGGTCCCGGGGATGAAGCGGGTCTATACGGGCTGGACGTGACCTCCTGCGGATGGATGGAACTTCCTGCTACCGTAAAGGACGGGAGGGAGTTCTTCCACATCGACATGACCCTGAACGGTAAAGTGATGAGGAACTTCTCCTACGACTGGGACTACGACAACCTCGTGTCGCTGTGGGTGGCATATCCCCTGAACAAGACCCTGTCGGGCAACGGAAAGTTCGACTATCTCTGGGGTCTGGACCCGAATCTTCCTCTTGCTTACCAGTCAAACATCAGCAGGAAGGGATACGGGGATTCCCAGAGGTACGCACGCGGCCACCAGTGCCCCCGTGCCGACCGCCAGCTTACCCAGGAAACGGTCGCACAGACCTGCTACGGCACGAACATGACTCCGCAGCTGCACGACTTCAACGGCGGCATCTGGCTCAACCTTGAGAATATGGTCCGCAACTGGGGCAACTCCCTCTCCGCCTCGGACACCCTCTACGTGGTGACCGGCTGCAAACTTGCCGACGAGCCGATGGGAGCCGGAAGGGGCGCGGTCGGCGGGTACACCCTGGACAACGACGGCAAGAATGTCGCCATCCCGGTGGGCTACTACAAGGCGGTGCTGAGGTACCAGAAAAACTCGACTTACGGGACAAAGGGATACTCTGCCTGCGCCTTCTACCTGACCCACGAGCCAAATGGAGGCTCAATCTCCAGATCCATGGCGATCTCGGTCGATGAGCTTGAAGAAATCACCGGCATCGACTTCTTCGTCAACCTCCCGAAGGCCATAGGCGAAGAGGATGCGGCGAAGGTTGAATCGCAGAACCCTCAAAATGTAGGAATATGGTGGTAATCGTCCACCATCCAAATATTTGAATATGAAACGTTTACTTCTAATCCTGACAATCCTTCTGGCAGCCCTCACCAGCCTCGATGCACAGAAGACGAAGCAGAACTATGTGATCGGCTTCTACAATCTGGAGAACCTGTTCGACACCTATGACGATCCGGCGAAGAACGATGAAGAGTTCCTCCCGGACGGTGCCAACAAATGGACAGAAGCGAAGTACCGGAAGAAACTCTCCAACATGGCACACGTCATTGCAGAGATGGCAAAGAGCAACAAAAGGTTCCACACCATCCTCGGAGTGTCCGAGATCGAGAACCGCCTCGTGCTGGAAGACCTCGTCAGCGAACCGGAAATCGCTTCCGCCAACTACCAGATTGTCCACTACGACAGCCCGGACCGCCGAGGAGTCGATGTCGCTCTGCTCTACAGGCCCGACCAGTTCACCCTGCTGGACAGCGAGTCCATCCCTTTCACCTTCGAGAAGGGTGTTGAATATGCCGACACCGACACTGCATATTTCCGCACCAGGGACATCCTGATGGTCCATGGAATGCTCGCAGATGAGGAATTCGCCTTCTATGTCTGCCACCTTCCTTCAAGAGTGGGAGGCAAGGGCGGCAACCTCAGAAGCCGTGGGGCACAGATTGCCTACGAGCATTCGATGAAGATGATGGAGAAGCATCCCGGAATCAAGATAGTAGTGATGGGAGACATGAACGACAATCCTACCGACGAGAGCATGGCAGACTTCCTGCATGGGAAGGAAAAAGTCGGGGATGTCACTCCTGCGGACTTCTACAGCCCGTACCTTACCATGCTCAAGGCCGGCTACGGCTCACTCTGCTACCAGGGCACCTGGAGCATCTATGACTTACAGCTTGTGAACTACAATCTTGCAGTCGCACCGGAAGGAGGACTGAAGATCCAGCCGGTCACCAACAACAAGAAGAAATGGTACGACGGGGTCATCTTCAAGCGCCCGTGGATGACGACACAGGAAGGCCAGTATGCCGGCTATCCGTTCAGGACATTCAGCAACGGAGCTTTCGCCGGAGGCTACAGCGACCACTACCCTACCTACATCGTGGTCGGAAAGTGATTGGAAACAACTAAACAATTACCCAGATAATGATCAAGAAACTCGTTCTCGCGCTTCTGGCGGTACTGATGGGTGTCAGTGCCGCAGCGCAGACTGTTCCGGGCGGAGTCACGGCAAAGGTTGTCAACCGTGCCGGCAGGGTTCCTGTCGAAGGAGCCACAGTCACTCTCTCCAGGGGCGGGCAGGTCGTGCAGACCGTCAAGTCCGCAGCAGACGGAACATTCACCATCAATTCACTCTCGGACGGACAGTACTCGATGAAGGTAACTGCCGAAGGTTTTGCCCCGGCCGATGTCAACGTGTCGGTGGAAGGCTTCGTGAGGGATCTAATTTTCGTGTCCCTTGTCGCCGAGCAGGTGATTTCGGACATCGATGACACAAGCTTCGCGGAATTCGACATGGATGATTCCGGCTATTCGGACAATCCTGCCATCCTCTACGGCTCCAATGACCCGTACAACAACATCGTCAGCTACGGTTTCAGCGACATCCGCTTCAAGAACAGGGGCTACAATTCAGAGACCCAGGACGTACTCCTAGCCGGAGTGAAGCTCAACGATGCCATCACGGGATATTCACCATATTCACTGTGGAGCGGCCTCAATGAGGCGATGCGAAGCAAGGAGGTCACCAACGGACTCGAGGGCCTCACATCCTGGAGCGGAAGCTACAACGGAGTGACCAATATCCTGGCGACCCCGTCGAGCGTGCGTCCGGGATGGCGCTTCAGCATCCTTTCAAACAGCGCCCTCTACAGGCTCCGTCTGATGGCAAACTATGCTTCGGGCACTCTTGACAACGGCTGGTCCTATGCCTTCAATGTGTCTGCACGTCTGGGCGGCAATGACTGGGTCAAGGGTGTCTATTACCGTTCCTTCTCCTACTATGCCGGTGCCGAGAAGAAGTTCGGCGACAGGAACTCCCTGGCCTTCTTCACTTTTGCAGCTCCGGGCGAGAGAGGTGCACAGAACTCCTCGACCCAGGAGGTCTACGACCTTATGGGAGACAACATGTACAACTCCAACTGGGGCTACCAGAAGGGCAAGATCCGCAACGCAAGGGTGCGCACGACCTTCGAACCGGTCTTCGTGCTGAAGTACAAGGGAAAGCCGACAGACAATCTCGACCTCAATGCCACCCTCCTTTACAGGACCGGAATGAACGGCTACACCGCTCTGGACTGGTACGATTCGGCCGACCCACGTCCTGACTACTACCGCAACCTTCCGAGTTATTTCTACGACGAGAATGCTGACCTGGGACGTCTGGATCCTTACAAGGCGGCAGCTGCGGCAGAACGCTGGAGAAGCGACGACAACTCTGCCCATGTCAACTGGCAGCATCTGTACAACGTCAACTACAATTCTGCCGACGGACGCTCCAAGTACATCCAGCAGTCCCGCAGGACCGACCAGGACGACCTCAACCTCGCCCTTTCCGCCAAATGGATGGCAAAGAGCTGGCTGACCGTCAACGGAGGTCTTAACGGCAGATTCAACAGGACCGAATTCTTCGAGACCGCCCACGACCTTCTCGGAGGAGAGTACTTCCTGAACATCAACAACTTCGCAGAGCGCGACTTCGCATTCTCCGAGGCCAGGACCCAGTACGACCTCGACTACTGGCTCAGTCACGGCAGACAGACCGAGAAAGTGACGAAGGGCGGCAAGTACGGCTACGACTACTACGCCAACGTCCGCAACGCCAACATCTGGGCAAACGGCCAGCTGAACCTCGGTTCATTCAAGGCCAACCTCGCTGGAAAGATCGGAGTGGAGTCCTTCTGGAGAGAGGGCCTGGTGCGAAACGGCCTATTCCCGGGACTTGACAGCAACGGCAATGAATATGTCATCGACGGCATCAACCTGACCACTTACGACGATGACGGCTATGTCGTGACTTCCAAGGGAAAGTCAGATGTCTCAACCTTCATCGTAGGTTCAGTGAAGGCAGGTCTTGAATATGACTTCACCGGCGGACACAGGATCTATGCCAACGCGGGCTTCTTCCTCGATGCCCCGAAGTTCAACCAGGCCTTCCTTTCACCGAGGACCCGCAACACACTGATGAAGGGCCTGACCACAGTCAAGACCGTCTCGGGCGACCTCAACTACCAGTACAGCAGCAACGGCTACGAGATCAGGGCAACTGCCTTCTGGACCAAGATTATGGACCAGAGCGACCTGATGAGCTTCTATGATGACTCCTACAACTCATTCACCAACTTCGCGATGACCGGAATAGACCAGCGCCACGCCGGAATCGAAGTGGGATTCAAGATCCCGATGCCTTTCCTCGAAGGACTTGCAATCCAGGGAGCAGTCAGTGCCGGTGAATATATCTACACCTCGACCCCGATGATGACCGAAACTATCGACAACAGCTCGGAGACCGTCGTCAAGGATGTTCCCCTGACCTACTGGGCAAGCCATCCGATTTACCAGAAAGACGCAAGCGGTGGTTATGTAACGGATGAATTCGGCAACTACAAGGTGGAAAAGGT
>JBJFDD010000004.1:0-3432 GCA_051889815.1 Candidatus Cryptobacteroides sp.
TTCCCGTGGATGATGCGTACCGTGCCGATGTTCAGCATCACCGCGTCGTCGATGAAGTGTTCGACAATGTTGAGGGCATCGTTGACCCTTTCTCCCCTTATGTCAAGTTCGGGTGAGAATTTGAGCCGTCTCTCCCTCAGGCCGGAATTGTCTGCGGAGGAAACGGTAGGCCGGGAAGCTGCCTCCTTCTTCATCGCGGCTTTATATTCATTGGAAGATATTCTTTCCACTTTGTCCAGGGGCATCTTGCTGGTGATGTTGCCGATGGCGACAGTGACGGCTTTGTCGGAGACTCTTACCACTTCGCCTGCCATGCCGTTGGATTTGATGCGGACCTTTTCGCCGACTTTCAGTGTGCCTCCCCTGAAGTCCTCGCCGCTGTCTGAAGGGGCCTGTTCTTCCGCTTTCCTGCCTTTGCGGGCAAGTGACCTTTTCTTTCTTTCCTCCAGCTGGCGGAGTTTGTTATCCAGATAGGTGTCGTGGTCCTTCTTTTCCTGCTCCTTCTTGGCCTGGAGGGCAGTCATGAAGTCCTGCAGGCTCTTCCTTGCGCCCATGGTCTTTTCCTTCTCGGCCTGGGCCTCCTTGATGGTGCGGATAGTGTTCTCGACGGTCCTGTTGGCTCCCTTGACGATATCCCGGGCTTCCTGGTTGGCCTTGTCCAGAATCTCCTTCTTGGTCTGCCGGATGTCCTCCAGCTCCTTCTGGTAGCGTTCGGTGATGCTCTCCAGGGTCTTGTCCGTGTTCTTGATTTTCTGGAGTTTGTCCTCCAGGGCCTTGCGGTTGCGGATTATCTTCCGCAGATTCCTTTCGATGTTGACGAACTCTTCTCCCGCCCTTGTCTCCGCATCCTTCACTATGTGCTCCGGGAGTCCCATCTTCCTTGCCAGTTCGAAAGCGAACGAGTTGCCCGGAAGACCGATTTCCAGTGCGAAGAGGGGTTGGATTTTGGCTGCGTCAAACTGCATCGCGCCGTTGATGACACCGGTCTGGGGTCCGGAAGCATAGAGCTTCAGGTTGGTGTAGTGGGTGGTAATCACTCCGTAAACTCCCTTTTTGTCCAGTTCACCCAGGATGGCTTCGGCAATCGCACCTCCGGCGGCAGGTTCGGTTCCCGAGCCGAATTCGTCAATCAGCACCAGTGTTTCCGAGTCGGCATCGCGCAGCATGGTTTTCATGTCTTCGAGGAAGGAACTGTAGGTACTGAGGTCGTTTTCGATGTTCTGGTCATCTCCGATGCTGACCATTATCCTGTCGAAGACCGGCAGTTCGGAAGACTCCGAAGTCGGGATCAGCATTCCCCATTGGAACATGTACTGGAGAAGGCCGGCTGTCTTGAGGCAGACTGATTTTCCTCCGGCATTCGGGCCGGAAATGAGCAGGATATGCTTTTCGCGGGTCAGCCTTATCGAGACCGGAACTATCTTTTTGTTTTCGCGCGCCAGGGCTTTTTCCAGAAGCGGATGCCGGGCTTTCCGAAGGTTCATCTCCCCTTCGGATGAGATTACAGGCATCCCTGCCTTGAAGTCCAGGGCCACCTGGGCCTTGGCCACCAGAAAGTCTGTTTCACCGACATATTCGGAAGCAAAAACCAGGTCGGGGACATACGGACGCACAAATTCGCTGAAGGCAGCGAGTATCCTGTGGATTTCCTGGGTTTCCTCAATCCGGAGGTTGGCGATTTCGTTGTCGATTTCAATCAGTTCCGCCGGTTCGATGTAGGAGGTCTTTCCGGTTGCGGAAGTGTCGTGGACAAAGCCGTTGATTTTTTTCTTTGAGGAACTGTTGACCGGGATGAGCAACTTGCCGTCGCGGACTGTGATGGCTGCATCATCCGAAGCGATTCCGCTCTGCTGGGCTTGACGGAGAATGTTCGCTGCGACTTTGGAGATGGCGCTTTCCTTGGCCTTGAGGTTTTTCCTTATCGAGAACAGTTCATCCGAAGCGGTGTCCTTGACGTCCCCGAACTTGTCGAGAATGGAGTCAATCTTCCTTTGGACTTCCGGGAAGCAGACCACTTTTGAACTCATCCTCTTCAGGTTAGGGTAAACTCCGTCCTTTGTGGATGCAAAAAAATCGGTCAGCCGGCGGACTGTTTCGACAAGAGTCCTCAATTTGCCGAGAGACACCAGGTCGATAGTGCTCCCTTCCTTGGACAGCGGTTTGAGGAAGTCGATGCAATCTATGTAGCCATTGGCAGGGAAATTCTCTTCGAACATCACTACCAGCCTCATTTCGTCCGTCAGGGCGAGTCTCTTCCCGATGACCTTCGGATCGGTGCAGAACTTTTCACCGGCCACTCTCGCTGTGGCATATTCAGTGGAACATCTGTCCGAAATCATCGAGCGGATCCTGTCGAATCCGAGTTTTGATTCAAGCCTGGTGTCTATTTGTAAGTCTCCCCGTCCCATCTATCTTTTGTGCTTTTGTGTTGGATTGTCAGTTTTCCGAGAGGTTCTCGCCGGCTCCCAGAAGAAGTTTTAGTTCGTTGATGTTCCCGATTTTCCCGATGGAACCTTCCCTGACGAAGGAAATTCCTCCGGTTTCTTCAGACACGACAATCACGTCTGCGTCCGTCTCCTCGGAGATCCCCACGGCAGCCCTGTGCCTCATCCCGAAACTTGCCGGGATGTCCGTCCTTGAAGTGATCGGAAGGGTGCACCGTGCGGCGACTATCCGGTCGCCTTCGATTATCATTGCCCCGTCGTGAAGAGGTGAATTCTTGAAGAACAGGTTCATGATGAGCCGTCGGGATATTCTTGCATCCAGTTCATCTCCTGTCTCGATGACATAGTCGAGGGAATTTTTGCGGGAGATGACAATCAGGGCACCTGTCTTCTGCTCCGCCATCATCTTGCAGGCTTCTGCTATTTCGTTGAGGCTGTCTCCTCCCATCTTTTTTTCTTTTACTCCCAGAAGCTTGTCCAGCAGGGATTTGCCTTTTCCGGTCATGTTTGCGTACCGGGCTCCGAATTTCATGAGCCAGTGCCTGATTTCGGGCTGGAAAAGGATGATGAGGGCCAGGACTCCGACGTCGATGAACGTGCTGAGAATCTCGTTCATCAGGTTCATGTTCAGGGCGGCCACGATGACTTTCAGGATGAAGACGGACATGATTGCCATGAATATGTTCATTGCGGCGGAACCCCTGATCCACTTGAAGACAAGATAGATCAGGACAGCAACCATGAATATGTCGAGCAAGTCCGCGAACGTGAAATGCAGGAAATCGAAAATCGTCATCGCAGTCAATGTGGTTTTCCGAATGCAAAGATAACATTTCTCTTTGATTATTAGGAAGTCAGCCTGTGGAAAACTTTGTTAATTGAAAAATTATCCGTATATTTGCAGCCCGCAAAATAATGCGGAGCAATGTAATTTATTTACTTATAATTAATTAATCAAACCAATGCCTGGATTAATTGGAAAGAAAAT
>JBJFDD010000005.1:0-3430 GCA_051889815.1 Candidatus Cryptobacteroides sp.
GATTGGTGGTCTTGATGTGTGCAGGGATATGTTTACTTGCATCAATGAATGATATCCAACCTTCGGATATTTTTCAAAGAACTCCCCGGTAAAGAAAAAATAGCCCCGGATGTTGTACTTTTCCAGTGCCGAAAGGATGGCCTCGGCGCCATCTGCCTTGTCGGCAGCGGTAAAGGCAAAATCAATGTGCCGTACAGAAGGATCCGTGCGGACTATGCCCCCGGCGTGGAACACATCACGCCCGGACGGAAGGATGTCTGGATATTCAGACGCGTGCCCTTCCTTTTCATACCATGAAAGGGGGAATGTCAGGCAGGCTGTGCCATCCATTGTCGGCTCGTTGGTCGAATAGTCATGCGTGCTGTCATGGTAAACGATGTCACCGGGCTGCACATCCATGTAGTTCACACCGCCATCCATGCTGACACCAAGGAGGCTTCCGAATATGGTGGAGTACACAGGGCCGTCCACCAGGCCGCCCGTGGTGTTGCCTAATCCCATACGTGGAATGAACGAGTGAGGCTGGGTAGGATAGATTCCGCCTTTCGGAAGTTCGACAATCATGCTGACGCCCCACGGGTTACAGCCCAGGAGCCAGTCACGCAAGGCTCCCTCCATCTCCTGATAAGTCGTGTCCCCTGTCATCTGACGGTAGAGGATGCACTGGGTCAGCATGGCCGTGGTCAGGTTGTTGCTGCACCATATTCCCGGAATGCCGTAGAGGAAAGGATGGTCCTTCCCGCGCTGCCAGACCCTCTCGATGCCTGTGCGGACATTGCGGATGAATTCCTCCGAAGCCTTCCCGCCCGCTTCCGAGGCCAGGAGGCAATGCCCCATATTCATGAAAGGATACCACTGGTAATGGCGGGCGCTGTCGGCTCCCATCCATGGGGTCACTATCTCCTTGCGGCCATATTCAATGGCCTCCGAGAGGTATTTGCGGTCGCCGGTCTTCCGATAGAGTTCGAAGGCTGCGAGTTCCATGTCGTCCGTCCAGTTCTCTTCCTCGTAGATGTAGGGCGAAAGAACTGAGGCTGTCTGGCAGCAACCTGGTTTGGCGACACCGGCATCGTAGGCAGCCTGTGCCTTTGCCCCGATCTTCGCGGCCAGTTCCGGATAGAAAGGGGCAAGGACTTCGGAACCCAGGGCGAAGCAGGAGGCGAACTTGCCTGCTGTGCTGGCAATTCCGGTGGTCTTGTTCTTGAGGCCGGTTTTCCCCCGCTGCTGGGGCTCTCCGGAGCAGTACCAGACCGGCCGCTCCATGCCCTTGCCCCAGCCGTAGTCTGCCCTCTCCTTGCTCGGAAGACGCATCCCGATGTGGTCCCTGTCATCAGCAATCTGGTTGTACATCTCTCCCGGCTCCGGGTTCATCTTGTCAAGCCACAGGAGGCCCCAGCGGATTTCGTCCACAATGTCCGGAATACCGTTTGCACCTGGTGTCCCGTCCGTCCGGTAATCATCCCTGAAAGCCTCCGGATTGCTCTTGTAGGCAAACATCATCTGGTAGATGGCATTGGCCGAGGTAGTTGTGTACTGAAGACAGTCAGAGGCATCGTGCCAGCCTCCGATGACGTCAAGATGCGTGCTGTCCTTTGCCGGGTCCGGGTGCCCGACGATGATGGCGTCGTGGGTGTGGCAGCTGTCGCGCAGGAACGGATTCCAGCCGCAACGCTGCTGCCGCATGTAGTTCAGCACAAAATCGGCCGCTCCGTCATAGACGTCCGGCCCGACCGGAAAAACTTCAGACTCGGTAACGGCAGTCCTGCCATCCTTCTTTGAATATGCCCTCAAGAAACAGGCCCGGGTACCGCTCCGGCAATCCAGCCTCAGGCCGCCTCCGGATGCGGTTTTGGCCGTGGCGCCCTGACGGATTCCCCTGCTGCGCCCACCGTCCTCCTGCCCGAAAGCGGAAAAATCCAGACGGCATGTAGTCTTCAGCATGCCCAGGCTGCCCGTCGGCCTCACCCCGGAGGATTTCATCAGCACTTTTCCGGTGAAGGCATCCACAACCTCAAAACCGGTGACTTCCACAGTATCGTTGCTGACAAAGACCGCCACCTTTGTCGAATTGGGGATATACCCCAGCTGGTTGATGCGTATCCACGACTGGGCCGAAGACGTAATGCAGACAGCCATCGATACTGCCGCCACGAAGAAATGCCTCGCAAAATTCATATTAAAAAGTGTGTGTTATTCGTTTATTGCAAATCGGTAAACCTGTTGATTACAAACTTGTGTTTTCCGAAATCGGTAAACTTGCGTGAAGATACAAAATTCCCCGAGAATATTCCCCGGAATTTCCTATTTTTGCCCGGGGACTACGGGAATATATTCACAAAATGACAGTGCTTCCCGCCCCCGGATATTCATTGGACAGATTATGAAGGATTACAGAACAGGCAACGGCTACGATGTCCATGCCCTCGCGGAAGGGCTCCAGATGTGGCTCTGCGGCATACATATTCCTTGCGAGAAAGGCTTCGTGGCACATTCTGACGGGGATGTTGCCATCCACGCACTCTGCGACGCCCTCCTGGGAGCCGCCGCCCTCGGAGACATCGGCCTCCATTTCCCGGACAGCGACCCGCGTTTCAAAGGAATCGACAGCAAGAAACTTCTCGCAGAAGTCGTCCGCCTGATTGGCGAGAAAGGATACCGGGTAGGAAATGCGGACATCACGATTGCGCTCCAGGCGCCAAAACTCAGGCCATACATAGACCGGATGAGAGCGACCCTGGCCGGGATCCTCGGGGTGGAGACCGACCGGATCAGCGTGAAGGCCACCACGACCGAAGGCCTGGGCTTCGTCGGCCGGGGCGAAGGCTGCCAGGTCTGGGCGAGTGCCAGCATATTCAAATAATCAGCTTATCCGGACAATCAGCATGTCTGGAGAACAGGTGCCGGCAAGTTCAAACCACAAAAGCCGGCATATTCATTAACGGCTCTGCAAACGGCCTCAATTACTGCTCTGCAAACGGCCTCAATTACTGCTCCGCAAACACATGGCCGGCCGCATGACTGCGCCACGAACTACAAACGGAACTGCAATGAGAGTACGTCATGCCAAACACATCTCTCCATGGAGAAACAATCCCTGACTGGCAACAATCGGTTGAAAGGGCTCATCCACGCTCGAAATCAACTACTCAAATAGCCCCAAAACCGATTATCCCAGCCAGGAATTGCCAGGCACGGAATCAACTCCCAGAACCATCGCCCCCAAAAACCGAGCATCACTGCGCCCGCCACATCATCACGTCACAAACGTCCTCCTCAAGAATTGAGCGCCATTGCCAGTCGCCGCATCCCGTCACCTCCAGCCCAACTTCAGCAGCATGACATGTCATTCAGATGAAGCACAATGCACAAGGTTTCCGGAGGGATTGTTCAACATGTCCCAAACTTTCAGACTTTCGGTGAATCGCGGTGA
>JBJFDD010000006.1:0-3404 GCA_051889815.1 Candidatus Cryptobacteroides sp.
CATGCCTGAGTGTCAAACTGGTTTCCGGGGACATTAGAAATGCCCTCAATCTCGTGGACAATCCAACCCTGCTCGGACGGAAAGTTTATCTGAAGGGCGATCTGGTAAGTGCCTATTACGGCATTCCGGGTATCCAGAACATAACTGAATTCTCCTTTTGACAAGACATCATGAACTCATTGACTTTCAAATCCCTGTTTGCGGTTTTGTTGTTGTGTGCCGCAAGTGGGGCCATCGCTTCCGCACAGAAAGCCGGCGAATGGGAATTCGGTGCCGGTGGAGTGCTGATGAACATGACAAGAGTCTCCGTGTACAATTTCCGTCAGGCTCCGGGTGGAGACTACATATTCAATCTAGACCAGAAAATGGTGCATGGTGGTTTGGAACTCCTTGCTTCCCGGAGGTTGAAGGATTGGCTGTATCTGGATCTGCAGGCCACTGCCGGTTTTGCCCGTTATCCCTCAGGAGACATCATGAAACAGGGTTGTTCCTTCCTTGTGGAACCCGGACTGCAGTACCGTCCTTTCCCGGGAAGCCGGTGGATACAACCCTACCTCAGGGTAGGAGCAGGATATTACCGCAGGAACTTTCCTGTCCGCTATTTCGGCCAGTTCGACAATGATCCGACCGGGGAAGGAATATGGAAGGTGGAAGATGCCTGGAACAAAGGAATGACCGTTTCGGATGATTCGTTCATGCCGGTCAGCGCCGGACTCGGACTGATCGGATGGATGGGGGACAGGGTCGGAATCTTCCTCCAGGGCGACTATCATACCCCTCTTCTGGGGAAGGGCCAGAATTTCGCCCGTATCTCCGCCGGCGTTCTCTTCAAGGTCGGCGGGCAGGGCAGGAGAAAAGCCGAGGCCGATGAATATGTCAACTCCCATCCGGGTGAGTACGATGCCCTATATGCCACCCGTCTTGCACCTGAAGTCGTTGAAAAGGTTGTGGAAAGGGTGGTCGAGAAGGAGGTCCCCGTTACTGTCGAGAAACAGATTCCCTTGACGGTAATCATGAACGAGCTTCTGGAATCCGTTACTTTCGAGTTCGACAGTTCGGTTCTCTCCGAGGTCTCCTATCCTGCTTTGGACAAGGTCGCGGCTACTTTGAATGAATGTGAGGGGCAACATTTCCTTGTCGCAGGCTACACGGATGCGAAAGGATCCGAGGAGTACAATGAAGAACTTTCCCAAAGACGTGCCGTTGCTGTTCTCGATGCCCTGGTCGAAAGGGGCGTACCTTCTGAAATGCTCTGCAGCAGGGGCTTCGGAAAGAGGATGGCGGTAGTTCCGGAATCGGAGTCGGATGCAGTACGTCAGGGCGACCGTAAGGTCGTTATAGAAAGAATCTCCGATGAGAAACTATGGAAATACTTGAATAACAGATAGAAACTTATGACACGAACAAAACTCGGAACACTGGCGGCTGCTCTCCTTTTCGGGGTTATGACCGTCACGGGATGCAACTCTCTTGAAATTACCATGCCCGTCGGCCCAAAGGGGGAGCAGGGCCTTACAGGAAAGGATGGCTCTGATGGCAAAGACGGTCTTTCTGCCTATGAATTGTGGGTCAAGGCTGTCAATTCAGGTGAAATCAAGGATTGGAAGGGAGGAACTGAAATCACGGATTTCTTCCTTTACCTGAAGGGCCGCGACGGAGCGGACGGCAAGGATGGCAAGGACGGCAAGGACGGCCTTTCGGCATATGAACTGTGGATTGAATATATCAGGAAGGGAGTAGCCGACCCCCATGACCCTTCGGCACAGTGGGACCCCCTGAAGTCCTCCCTGGCAGATTTCTTCTGGTTCCTGACCGGTGCGAATGGGGCTGACGGACTGATTCCATATGTGGGATCCAACGGGAACTGGTTCATCGGAGACAATGACACCGGAGTGCCGGCACGTGGAGAAGCCGGAACAGACGGTGCTGACGGAAAGGATGGCCTTTCAGCCTATGAGTCGTGGGTACAGTTGGTAGTTGAATCAGCGCGGTGTGGGAATCCTCTCAGCGATGCTTCCGGCCGGGAATATTCGGAAACCGATATCTCCCTGCATGACTTTTTCCTCTTCCTGACCGGAGCGCAAGGCGAGAAAGGTGACCAGGGTGAGAAAGGTGACCAGGGCGAGAAAGGAGACCAGGGCGACAAGGGTGACAAAGGTGACAAAGGCGACAAGGGTGACTCCGGTGCAGACGGCAAGGACGGGATGGACGGACAGAGTCCTTTTGTCAACGAAGAAGGTAACTGGCAGATAGGAGACACCGACACCGGGATTCCGGCAGCAGGTGCTGATGGAAAGGATGGAGCCGACGGTCGGGACGGAGCAGAAGGAAGCAGCGCCTATGACCTCTGGGTCAGGGATGTGACCTCTGATGAAGGACTTGAGAATCCCCATTCTCCCGGTACCCTGTGGGACAAGACACGAACTTCTGTTGCAGACTTCTGGGACTATCTCAGAGGTGCTGCAGGAGCGGACGGAACGGATGGAACTGACGGCGAGGACGGAAAGGACGGCGTTGCCGGATTGTCAGCCTATGAACTCTGGAAATCGATGGTCCTTTCTGAAGACGGCCTGCCGAATCCGGACAACGGAGTCTATGACCCCGGAATCTATCCTTCCTGGCCTTCATTTGCTGTCTCAGAGAACGATTTCTGGCTTTATCTCAAAGGAAAGGACGGCTCGGAGGGCCAGACCATAATCGTCACCAAACTGGATTCGGTGATTGTCTATGTGGATGCCCTGGATCCGGACACCTATTCAATCAAGCCCGTCAGGGCGGTCCTGGACCTCAGCGACAGCACCTATGAATATGTTAACCCGTACACCGGGGGAGTATCCTACATAGTCTTCGGCCCTGGTCCTGTCCTCGTTCCGGACGCAACCGTCGAACTTGAAGATACCGAAGGCAGGAAATACTCCTGGACTTCGGACTCAGATGCCTGCATCTGTCTTGACCGCAATGCCCTTCCTGACTGGGCCTCGGGATTGCCGGAAGGTGGCATTGGCCTCAAGGTGAATTCAATCTCCTTCGGTGGAAATACTGTTACAGACGCCGACCGGTTGGAAAATACAATTCTCCCCTACAAAGTTGGAATCAGTTGCACGATGGGTGCCCCGGCCCTGGAGAACGACAACAAGGTCACTCTGTCCTGTTCGGGATTCAGGACAAGGGAGGGTGAGACAAGCCCGTGGCCGGACCGCTCCCGGTACGAATATGTCATGAGCGACTATGACCTGCTCTCAGCGCAGGCTCTGCTGCCATCATATTCAAAGGCAATAGGCAGCATCGCCACATCTGTCTGCTACACTGATGATCTTTCCTCTTACGGAGTCATTTCTCCGCTGGATTTCAGTTCAGATAAAGGTCTCGAAATGGTCAGGGAGAGATCCTCGCGTCCTGTTGAC
>JBJFDD010000007.1:0-3364 GCA_051889815.1 Candidatus Cryptobacteroides sp.
AGTGGAAGGAACCGCATTCCGCCCTTGCTGTCGGAGACTTCCTCTACGACCAGTTCTGATCTGCTGATGAACATGAAAACACAATATCTTACAATCATTGCAGCCCTGGCGCTCCTGGCCACCGGCTGTGCAAAGGACGGCATATTCGAAGATGCCGCCGAAGAGGCTCTGCAGGAGGCTGTCCTGCCGGAAGATGCTTCATGCGAACCCGGAGTCATGGTCGTCGAATTCGATGACGACATGCTTGCACTGATCGAGGGGGATCTCTCCCGGGGAAAGGTTGTCACCAAGTCAATGCCCCTGAACTCCGCCCTGGACGAACTGGGCATTGTCTCGATGGAAAGGCTCATCCCCGATGGCGGTGAATGGGAACGCAGCCAGCGCGAGTACGGCCTCCACCGGTTCTATGTCGTCAGATTCGACGAGAGCCAGCCGTTGACCAAGGCTTCCATGACCCTGGAAGGCATTCCGGGCGTTGTGGGGGTGGAGAAACGTCACAATCTCAGGCGCCAGACTTTTGATGACCCCTACCTTTCCAACCAGTGGCACTACTACAATGACGGTTCCAATGGCGGTAAGGTCGGCGCCGACATCAATGTTTTCCCGGTCTGGGAGCAGATAACTACCGGAAGTTCCAAGGTTATCGTGGCTGTGGTTGACGGTGGAATCGACACCAAGCACCCCGACCTTGCGGCCTCTGTAATTCCTGGCGGCAAGAACGGCAGCAAGAACTTCATCGACAAGTCCTATGTCATAACTGCAGAATCCCACGGAACCCATGTCGCCGGTACTGTCGGAGCCATCAACAACAACGGCATCGGAGTCTGTGGTGTGGCCGGCGGAGACAGCAAGAACAATGTCCCGGGTGTCAGGCTGATGTCGTGCCAGATTTTTGCCGACGGGGTCAAGGGCAGCGGTGACTCTGAAGCTGCCCTGGTATGGGCGGCACAGCACGGTGCAATCATCGCCCAGAACAGTTGGGGCTATGATCCTGACACCAACGGAGACGGCATTGTCTCGACCCAGGAAGCGATGGCGTGGAGGAACATGAAGATTCCTTCAGGGCTCCAGAGGTCGATTGACTATTTCATTGAATATGCAGGTTGTGATGCTGACGGCAACCAGCTTCCGGATTCCATGATGAAGGGTGGTGTGGTGATTTTTGCCGCAGGCAACAGTGGAATTGACTATGACCCGATCGGTGCCTATGATCCTGTTGTCGCCGTGGGCGCAATCGATTCCAAAGGCTACAGGGCATCATATTCAAATTACGGGGACTGGGTTGACATCTGCGCTCCGGGCTCGGGGGTCTACAGCACTCTTCCGAACTCCTCCTATGGACCCAATACGGGCACCTCGATGGCCTGTCCGCATGTCTCGGGTGTCGCTGCCCTGATTGCTTCTTTCTACGGAGGTCCTGGATTCACTGCCGACGCACTCAAGGAGAAACTTCTCGGAGGTGCCAACCGGACCATCATGGGAGCCAACTCCAAGATCGGTCCGCTGGTGGATGCGATGGGTGCGATGTCCTACGGCGGCTCCAACATCCCTGCCAAGGTTACTTCATATTCAGTTGCCCCTGTCGCCAACAGCCTCGATTTCACCTGGAAGGTCACCGGGACAAAGAGGAATGTCAAGGCTGCCGGCTATCTCCTGATGGCAAGCAAGGACAAGGCTGCCCTCGAGTCGGCCGACCCGAAGAATCCTGCTTCCGGAATCGCAACTGCCTTTGTGTCTGTCCCTGAGGGGGTCAACATCGGCGGTGAGATGACTGCCCGTATCTCCGGGCTCGATTTCGAGAGCGGCTATTTCGTCGCGATTGCAGGATGCGACTATTTCACCAACTATTCTGAGATTTCCGAAATCAAGGATGTCCGTACCCTTGGCAACAACCCTCCGGTACTCGAAGGAGATGCTTCCAAGGTGACTCTCCACGCCTATGAGAATCTCCCGGTTCCTGTCAGGTTCTCCGATCCGGACGGTCACGAAGTCACTCTTTCCCTTGATGGCGGTTCGGATGCCGTCTCAAAGGGGGAAAGCATCGAGGAAGGCGTGTACAACATCGTCATATCGGGGCGCAAGGCACCTGCGGGTACATATTCATTGACCCTTTCCGCCACTGATGCCTATGGCAGCAAGGCTGTTTTCACCAAGGAATATACCATCCTAGAAAATGTTGCTCCTGTCCTTTCGAAGGAGATGGACAACATCCTTTCCTCGGGCATAGGGACTTTGTACACGTTGAACTCCGCTGACTATTTCAGCGACGGTGACGGGGAACCCCTGACCTTCACAGTGGACAATTCGGACGCCAACGTGGCGCATCTCAACTCGGCTGAAGGCAAGTTCTTCATCACTACCCTCAGCTATGGAGTCACGACGATTTCCGTCAAGGCCACCGACGCAATGGGCGCCAATGTCTCATCGTCCTTCAAGGTCCTGGTAAGGGACCCTGAGGTCAAGTATCTTGCCTATCCGAATCCTGTGGTGGATGTGCTTAACATCGCGACCGGAGAGGACCTTGAAGAAAGTCACGTTCGGATTGTTTCCGCCAACGGTGTCACCGTGTTTGATGAACCGGTCAATGCCAGCGCATTCGAGCCGGCTTCGGTCAACATGGCTTCCTGTGCGCCCGGCAGGTACACCTTGATCCTGAAAATGGGCTCTGAAGAGTATAGAAAAACCATCGTGAAGAAATGAGAAAGATAAATAACAGACTTCTGCTCCTGTGCTTCTCCCTGCTGGCCATGGGATCGGGAGCCAATGCGCAGGCTTCCGGAGATTTTAACGGGAGCGTTGCCCTTCCATTTATTGGAATATGCCGGGACGCATCGGCTGCGGGAATGGGTTTCGCGGGCAAGGCATCAACTTCTTCCCTGGCCTATTCTGCCTTTTCCAATTCTGCCATGGTTCCTTTTGCCGACCGCAGGCTGAGTGCCTCCCTTTCCTTCCAGGGATGGGCTCCGGATGGAGATAAAAGTACCAACATCGCCTTGGGGTCGGCCTTCCGCCTCGGAGACAAGTTCGGCGTTTCTGTCGGTGCCGCCCTCGAAAACGGTTCTGAATACGAACTCTATGACCAGACCGGAACCCTTTGCGGAACCGACCGTACCAGGGACATGCTTTTCGGAGTGGGTCTGGGCTACCGTTTCATCGACTGCCTTTCTGCCGGTGTCAACCTCAAATATGCCGGGCAGACTCTTGGGCCCGATGCTTCGCTTTCCGCATTCGCCTCTGACATTTTCCTGGCCTACAGCCGGAACGGCCTCAGCGTAACTGCGGGAGTTTCTTCGGTGGGGACAAAAGTATCTTCTGCTTCCCAAGACTCATTCTCCATCCCGTCAAGCGCATCCCTCGGCGCCGG
>JBJFDD010000008.1:0-3361 GCA_051889815.1 Candidatus Cryptobacteroides sp.
GGTGCGTTCTATTTTCTCTGAAGGCATATGTGGTTCCGTCATATTCATAAACAACAAAGATACGCGTTTCATTTGAGAAAGAATCCGAAAAGAGGTATATTTGTCGAAATATTCATTGAATATATTCACAAACCACATAACTGCCAATCATGAAGAAAGCACTCGCACTTGCCGCCCTCGTCTTCACCACGCTTGTCTGCCAGGCGCAGGTATCCGGAGAAGGTCTCATCAGGACCCGGATCGGAGGTTTTGTCGGCGAAAGGATAGATGCCTGCCTCCAAGGCAGGGTAATGGCCCAGGACTGCGAAGAGATTGTCGAGCCGTTCCGCCACAAGGAAGACAACTGGTCATGGCAGACCGAATTTGTAGGGAAATGGCTCCTCGGCGCCATCGACCTTTATGAATATTCCCTCGACCCGAAGCTCCTCTCAAAGATTTCCGAGGCGGCCGGCGAACTCGTCAAGACCCAGCAGGAAGATGGCTACATCGGCAACTATACCCCTGCAGCCAGGCTTACCAGGTGGGACATCTGGGGCAGGAAATACACCGCCCTCTCCCTCCTGAGGTACTTCGACCTCTGCGGGGAACAGCGCTTCCTCGATGCGGCTTCAAAGTCGATCGACTGCCTCATCTCGGAGCTGGAACAGAAGGATGTGGACATCACGATGAGCGGCAACTATTTCGGGATGGCGAGCTGCTCGGTGCTGGAGCCGGTAGTCTGGCTGTACCGGGAGACCGGTGCCCGGAAGTACCTCGACTTTGCACTCGCAATTGCGGAAGGTATTGAGCAGGAAGGCTCTTCACAGCTGATTTCAAAGGCACTTGCTGAGGTTCCTGTGTCCCGCAGGTCCGACTTCCCGTCAAAGTGGTGGTCCTTTGAGAACGGAATGAAGGCCTACGAGATGATGTCCTGCTACGAGGGCCTGGTCGAGCTGGGCAGCGTGACCGGCAATCCGGAGTATCTTCTGGCAGCCGAAAAGACGGCTGAGAGCATCGTGCGGGACGAGATCAACATCGCCGGCTCCGGAGCCGCCTTCGAGTGCTGGTACATGGGAAAGGAACGCCAGACCATTCCGACCTACCACATGATGGAGACCTGCGTGACATTCACCTGGATGCAGTTCTGTGCCCGTCTGCTGGCCAAGACCCACGACGCCTCCTACGCAGACCAGTTCGAGAAGACAATGTACAATGCCCTGATGGCCTCCCTCAAGGGTGACGGTACCCAGATATCGAAATACAGCCCGCTCGAAGGCCACCGTTTCGCGGGCGAGGAGCAGTGCGGCCTGCACATCAACTGCTGCAATGCCAACGGTCCGAGAGGCTTCGGCCTCATCCCGAAAGTCGCGGCGACAGTCGACGGAGACTCAGTTTTCGTCAACCTCTACCTTCCTTCGGAGAGTACCTTCAGCATCGGCAGTTCTCCTGTTGGTGCCCGCGGTCATGGCATGATTCCGGTATCCATGACTATCTCAACCTCCTATCCGGTCGACGGCTACGCCGCCCTGACCCTCTCCCCGAAGAAGCCGGTAGCCTTCACCCTGGCTCTCCGTGTGCCTGAGTTCGCATCGGATTCCTTCTCGGTCAGTGTCAACGGCGAGCCTGCGGACTGTGCCGCTGCCGGTGGCTACGTGAGAATCAGCCGCAAATGGAAGGAAGGTGATGTCGTTGAGGTCTCGATGGACCTGAAGACCACCGTGGAGACTCTCAACGGGATGCAGGCAGTTGTCCGCGGCCCGATAGTCTTCGCCAGGGACAGCCGTTTCGGCGACGGCTATGTCGATGAGTCCGCCGTGATCCAGGCCGATGCCGAGGGCCGCATCGACGCTATTCCGGTCTTTGTGTCCGGTTCAGGTTCCGGCTCAGGCTCCGGTTCGGTCCCCGACTCCGCTTCCGGTTACGTCCCCGACTCTTTCTGCTGGCTCGATCTCCAGGTTCCGATGGTTGTCGGAGCCAACCTCGAGGACCCGTCCGACAGCGCCGTGAAACTAATCCATTTCTGCGACTACGCTTCCGCCGGCAACGACTGGTCCAAAACCGGCCGCTACCGTGTCTGGATCCCGAAGACCCTCCACGTGATGTCCGAGCCGTACCACAAGTACTGATCGTTGTGGACGACCGACGGTTGGTCCCGATGGCTGACCCGATGGCTGACCCGACGGCAGACCTGACGGCAGACCTGACGGCTGATCGACGGCTGGCCCCGGACCCCTCGCCGTGGATGCACATCGGACCTCTTGCTGGGGGCGCACATCGAGTCTCTTGCTGGGGATGGGGAGCCGGGTCCTTCGCCAGAGTCTGGACCCTGGACTTCTGGGCGGGTCCTCTCGCCGGGGGTGCTTATCCGGGCCTTTCGCCGAGGCTGCGTGCCGAGATTGAGAATGATGATTGAATAATGTATATTCATAAATTGGAATATTCAATGAGAGTGAAGATTACTATTCCCGAAATCGCTGTGTTGCGGGATCAAGTCGAAGCAAAGTTCAAGAAACCTCTTTCGGGCCCGAAAGTGTTCAATAAAGCCGCTGAAACAATCAGCCAGAACCAGTCTGATCGAATCTCTGAAACGACCCTCCAGCGGCTTTGGGGCTACAAATCCGGCTACGAAACAGTGTCGGTCAACACACTCGACATACTCTGCCGCTACTGCGGCTACGACAATTGGGGTGACTTCAAAGCCCAAGTCCGGGAATCTGCCCAGGTCGAGTCCGAACTCTTCGAAGGTGAAGTCATTGAGGTTGCGCTGCTGACGCCGGGCACCCGTATCAGGATTGGCTGGAGACCCAACCGGGTCTGCGTCATCGAATATCTCGGTAACTTTCGTTTCCGGACCCTTTCCGCAGAGAACGCCAAGCTCCACCCCGGCGACGAGTTCACCTGTACCAAGATGCAACTTGGCCGCGAGCTACGTCTGGATGACCTCCAGCGTGGTGACTCCAAGATGAGCTACATCGCCGGCAGCCGCAACGGCCTCACCCTCCTCGAACTCATCACCCCTTAACCCGCCCAGTCCCCAGTGTCTCTGCCGGTCTTCGGTCGTTGCTTCGGTCGTTGCCTTGGTCGTTGCTTTGGTCGTTGCTTTGGTCGTTGCTTTGGTCGTTGCTTTGGTCGTTGCCTTCCCGGTGGTAACTCTTTCTTGGCACGCTTTCCCTGCCCGCAGCTGCCTCAGAGGCATCCTCGCGTGCCGAACCATCCTTCAACCGGCCTCTCACCGGTGCCTCAAACCGGTCTTTGGCACGGCACCCCCGCCTACAGCTGCCTCAGAGGTATTCCCGCGTGGCAAACCATCCTTCAACCGGCCTCTCATCGGTGCCTCAAACCGGTCTTTGGCACGGCACCCCCGCCCACAGGTACCTCAGAG
>JBJFDD010000009.1:0-3361 GCA_051889815.1 Candidatus Cryptobacteroides sp.
GTTGGACTTTTCAAGTTCGACATCATTCTCTTCATGGTCGCAGAGATTGTGGTTGATTCTCTTGTAGTGGTTGTAGACCGAGACGGCAAGAAGTTTCTTTGCCCGGTCCTGGCCGATGACATATTCATCGAGAAATGCCTTGATTTCGTGAGGCTTCTTGAGGTTCTCGAGTTTCACCGGGGATGATTTCCCTCGTGATGGGCGTCCCAGGGCCTCACCCAGGTAGTCGTGGGCAAGTTCCACACAATCAGAACAGATGAAACCGTCTATGCCCTGGAGGAGGAACGGAACTTCTTTCTCCGACCTTCCGCAGAACATGCAATGTCTGCCCTGTTCAGTTTTGTTCTTCGCCATTCTCTTGCCTTTTTGGTGAGGATTTCGTCAACCATGCCATATTCAAGAGCCTCCCGGGCGGTCATCCAGTAGTCCCTGTCCGCATCGGCGAAGACTTTCTCATACGGTTGGCCCGAGTGCTCCGAGATGATGTCATAGAGTTCCTTGCGGGTCTTTTCAATCTCCTTTGCGGCAATCATGATGTCGGAGGCCTGTCCCTGGGCTCCCCCGAGAGGCTGATGGATCAGCACCCTGGAGTGCGGAAGACAGGAGCGTTTACCCTTCTGGCCGGCACAAAGAAGGACAGAACCCATCGAGGCGGCCATGCCGGTACAGATGGTAGCGACATCGGGTTCGATGATCTGCATCGTGTCATAGATGGCAAGACCGGAAGTGACCTGTCCCCCGGGAGTGTTGATGTACAGGGAGATGTCTGCGGAAGGATCCGTGGACGCAAGGAACAGCAGCTGAGCCTGCAGGATGTTGGCGACATCATCATCGATGGGAACGCCCAGGAATATGATTCTGTCCATGAGAAGCCTTGAGAACACATCCATCGATGCCACATTGAGCTTGCGCTCCTCAATGATGGTGGGATTGATGTAGGCGTCGGTGGCCCGTGTATATCCGTCGAGGGTCAAGGAACTGATTCCCTGACCCTTGACAGCGAATTTGCGGAATTCGTTATTGCCCATATCAGATTATTTCAATGCACGGAATTTCTCTTCGGTGATCTTTCTGTTCGAGATGGTGACAACTTGCTTGACAGCGGAGATAACCTTTTCGCTCTCGACGCTTTCTACCAGATTGCGGTGTCTTCTCTCATCCTTGAGAAGTTCGACTGCCGCCTCGGAAAGAAGCTGGTCAGGAACATTAGGCATGCCGTACATTGCATACTGATAGGCAGCAAAGCCCTTTGCAGCGTCAAGCATGTCCTTGTCCTCGATCTTGAGGTCGAACTTCTTCATCAGGGATTCCCTGACAAGCTGCCACTTGAAGTCTGAGAGGAATGCATCAAATTCCTTCTCGACCTGTTCCATGGTGAATTTTTCCTTGTTGTTCTCGAAGAGCCATCTCTTGAGGAAGGCCTCAGGAAGCTTGACATCAGCCTTGTTGACAAGATAGTTGCGGATGTCCTGGGAAAGCTTGTAGTCGGCTTCCTGGTTGTAGTTCTCCTGGATTCTTTCGGTTATCCTGGTCTCGAACTCCTCAGGAGTCTTGACATTGCCTTCCCCGAAAATCTTGTCGTAGGTCTCCTGATTCTCCTGGGCAGGAACAAAAGTCTTGACATTGACGATAGTCACGTTCCAGACCGGATCGAGTGCTGCAAGCTCTTCCTTGGAGATCTTCAGCATAGATGACCTGTCGGTTTCATTGACAAAAGCCTCGTTGACATTCACATCGAAACTGTCTCCCGGCTTTGCGCCGACGAATTTGGCCTTTGCGTCGCCTTCAACCTTGCTGACTGCGACATAAGCGCCCTCGGAAACCTTGTCTCCCTGCCTGAAATCGGCGACGACATAGTCCTCCTCACCGGCAGCCTCCCCTTCCTGGAGTGAACCGTACTGACGGAGCATATTCTCCTTCATTTCAGCGACTGCCTTCTCTGAAACCTCAATCTTGTGTCTGGTCAATTTGTCATCCTTGCCCAATTCAAGGTCAATCTGCGGTGAAAGACCGAGGTCGAACTTGAATTCGAAATCATTGCCTGACTTCCATTCGTTCTCCTTCTGGGACTCTGAAGGAAGCGGTTCTCCGAGAATATTGAGGTTGTTCCCGGTGATGAACTTGTCAAGCTCCTCGGCGACAACCGAATTGATGGCCTCATAGAGAGCCTGGTCTCCATAGATTCTCTTTACGATGGAAGCAGGGACCATTCCTTTGCGGAAACCCTTGAAATCTGCATTCTTCCTGTAGGCGGAGAGTCTTTTCTTCTCTTTCTCCGCATAGTCTTCGGCCGAGATGGCGATAGTGAGTTCGATGTTCAGATCGTCGATCTGGTTTTTTGTTACATTCATTGTTCTGACTTGTTATTTGTTTATCTGATTATTCAATTACTGTTTCTGACCGGGGTAGGCTATTCTCTCGTGATAGAGTTGGGACAGATAGCTCTTGAGCCCGTCCTTCACCACATTCAGTTCGTGGATGGTGATTTCGGCGTCATCCAACTGTCCGGCCTTGAGTTTCATGGAGACCATATCCTCGACGAATCTGTCGAAAGTCTCCGGAGAATTGTCCTTGAGAGTCCTGGAAGCAGCCTCGAGGGTATCACAGATCATCACAATAACCTGCTCCCTGGTCTTGGGCTTGATTCCATCGTAGAAGAACGAGGACGCTTCTGCGGGATCGCCTCCTTGATTGATGTACTTTGAATAGAAGAAACCCGTGCAAGAGGTTCCGTGATGGCTTCGGATGAAATCCACGATAGGAGCCGGTATATTGTGCTGCCCGGCAATCCTGACACCGTCAGGGACATGCCTGATGATATTCCGGGCGCTTTCAGCAGGAGACAGGCCCTGATGGTAATAAGTCCCTGATGCCGAAAGGCTCTCGTTCTCAATGAAGCACAGAGGGTTCTCCATCTTGCCGATGTCGTGGTACAGGGCACCTGCACGCACCAGGGCAACGTTGGCATTGATGAGCCGGGCTGCAACATCTGCCATATTCATGACCTGGAGCGAATGCTGGAAAGACCCCGGGGCCTTCGTTTCGAACTCCCTCAGCAATGGATTGTTGGTGTCGCAGAGCTCCGCCAGGCGCGATTGTGAAAGAAGGTTGAACACTCTCTCGAAAAGGAAGATCAGAGTGTAGCCCGCGACAGTCAAGAGCGAACCGACAGCAAGGCAGAGCACCGCAAGATAAGGATTGTCATCAACCATATCCACCAGGCGGAATGCTGAATATGTCACAACGAGGCTCAGGAAAACCAGTCCCGCCATAATGAACTGCTGCCAGCCGTGATTGAAATACTTGAACGTAAGGACGGCTACCTGGCTTGCAATGATGAACATCACGAAAAGAACCGCTC
>JBJFDD010000010.1:0-12359 GCA_051889815.1 Candidatus Cryptobacteroides sp.
ACCCTCTTCCTTCTTGAGCACGTAGATCTGTGCCTTGAAGTGAGTGTGAGGAGTGATTGAACCAGGCTTTGCAACGACCTCGCCTCTCTTGACGTCCTTCTTGTCGACACCACGGAGGAGGAGACCTACGTTGTCACCAGCCTCGCCCTGGTCGAGGAGCTTGCGGAACATCTCGACACCGGTAACGGTTGTACCCCTAGGAGCATCGCCGAAACCTACGAGCTCAACTGCATCACCAACGTGGATGGTACCAGCCTCGATACGGCCTGTAACAACGGTACCACGACCGGTGATTGAGAAGATGTCCTCGATAGGCATGAGGAATGGCTTGTCAACAAGACGCTCAGGGAGCGGAATGTACTCGTCAACTGCCTGCATGAGCTCCATTACCTTGTCTTCCCACTGTGGCTCACCGTTGAGTGCACCAAGAGCGGAACCGCGGATGATAGGGCAGTTCTCATCGAATGAGTAGAATGCGAGAAGGTCGCGGATTTCCATTTCAACGAGATCGAGCATTTCCTCATCGTCAACAAGGTCAACCTTGTTCATGAAGACGAGGATCTTAGGTACGTTCACCTGACGGGCGAGAAGGATGTGCTCACGGGTCTGAGGCATAGGACCGTCAGTAGATGCAACTACGAGGATTGCACCGTCCATCTGAGCAGCACCGGTAACCATGTTCTTTACGTAGTCAGCGTGGCCTGGGCAGTCTACGTGAGCATAGTGACGGTTCTCGGTTTCGTACTCTACGTGTGCAGAGTTGATGGTGATACCACGCTCCTTCTCTTCAGGAGCATTGTCGATCTGGTCGAAAGACTTTACCTTGTCTGCGTTACCGGCGACTCTCTCTGCGAGAACCTTGGTGATAGCTGCAGTCAAAGTGGTCTTACCGTGGTCAACGTGGCCAATTGTACCGATGTTGACGTGCGGTTTGGTTCTTTGATAAGTTTCTTTTGCCATAATATTATGAATAAATGTGTTCTGTAAATACAAAAGATGAGCCGGTGATGGGATTTGAACTCATGACCTCATCCTTACCAAGGATGCGCTCTACCCCTGAGCTACACCGGCGACCTGTATTGGAGCGGAAAACGAGGTTCGAACTCGCGACCCTCAGCTTGGAAGGCTGATGCTCTACCAACTGAGCTACTTCCGCGATTTGTGGGAGGAGGTGGACTCGAACCACCGAACCCGAAGGAGCGGATTTACAGTCCGCCGCAATTGCCGCTATGCGATCCTCCCGATATGTCTTCGATACAGCTTCCGGCCGTTTTGAGCCGATAGAGGGATTCGAACCCACGACCCCGAGATTACAAATCACGTGCTCTGGCCAACTGAGCTATATCGGCATTGTTTTCAAAGAGACCCTTGTTGAAGGGATTGCAAAGATAGGGAGTTTTTCTGATTATCCAAAACTTTTTCGCAAAAAACGCTCAATATCTTTACTTTTTTGCCTTCCGAAGAGGTCTGTGTCACCTGAAGTATCCGATGATTTCCGAATATATTCCCTCGGCGTCCAGGGCGCAGGCCTCCCTCTGGGCTTTCTGGGAATCCTGCCTGATGAACTTGTCCGGCACGCCAAGTCCCTTGACCTTGGCCTCAGCCCCCAGTGTTGCAAGACCTTCGGCCACTTCGCTGAAAAGCCCGCCCTTGAGGCAGCCTTCCTCGACGGTCAGTACGTAATCATATTCAGAAGCATCCCTGAGAATGTCCGCGTCGAAAGGCTTGAGGAACCTGGCATTGAATATGGCGGGGCTCTTTCCCGTCGCCGCCTTTATGCGATCCGCCGCCTCCATCGCCCTGTGCACTTCGGGACCGAGAGCTATGACAGCCACTCGCTCGCCGTCACGGATCTTCGAGCCTTTGCCATATTCAATGGCCTCAGGCTGGTGGTTTTGCCAGTCCATTCCTTCGCCTTGCCCTCTCGGGTAGCGGATGACTATCGGGCCTCTTGCCGCATTCAGGGCAGTGTACATCAGGTCCTTGAGTTCGTTCTCGTCGGCCGGGGCGGCTAGGACCATCCCCGGGACACACCTGAGGGATGCCAGGTCGAAGACTCCCTGATGGGTAGCTCCGTCTTCCCCCACCAGGCCGGCACGGTCGAAGCAGAAAACCACCGGGAGGTGCTGCAGGGCCGCATCGTGGACGATTTCGTCATAGGCTCTCTGGGCGAATGATGAATATATCGAGCAGAAAGGCTTCATCCCGCCGGCTGCGAGTCCTGCCGCGAAAGTGGCGGCATGTTCCTCGGCAATGCCCACGTCGAAGAACCTGTCCGGAAATCTCCCGGCGAATCCGGCAAGACCGCTGCCCGTTGCCATTGCAGGAGTGATGGCCACTACCGCAGGGTCTTTCTCCGCCATTTCGCATAGCACTTCCCCGAACACGTCCTGGTACCGGCTGGCCCCTGTGCAGGTGGAATTCCTTTTACCTGTTGCGATGTCGAAGACTCCGGGGGCATGCCAGGTCGTCGGGTCATTCTCGGCCGGAGCGTAACCCTTGCCCTTGCGGGTCAGTACGTGAAGGAGTTTGGGGCCTCCGATGCCCTTCAGCCTCTCCAGGGTGCTGACTACCTGGCCTACGTCATTGCCGTCAATCGGGCCGAAGTATCTCAGCCCGAAGGCCTCGAACAGGTCTCCGCCGGAAGTCGTGACAAGCCCTTTCTTTGTCTTGCGGACGAGTCTCTGAATATCCTGACGGAACTTACCCGCCCCGAGTTTGTTCCAGAGCCTGTCCTTGAACCGGTTGTAGGCCGGGTTGGTCGTGAGCCTGAGAAGATAGGAGTGCAGGCCGCCGCTGTTGCCGTCGATTGCCATCTCGTTGTCGTTCAGGATGACCAGGATGTCCGAATTGCTGTTGCCGGCGTTGTTCAGCCCTTCCAGGGCAAGCCCTCCGGTCATTGCTCCGTCTCCTATCACAGCCACCACCTTTTCGGAGCGTCCGGCAATCCGGGCGGCTTCCGCGAAGCCCAGGGCGGCGGAGATTGAGGTCGAAGCATGTCCGACTCCGAATGCGTCATATTCACTTTCATCCCTGTTGGGGAATCCGCTGATGCCGTCTTTCATCCTGTTCTTGCGGAATGCTTCCATCCTGCCTGTAAGGATCTTGTGGGCATAGGCCTGGTGCCCGACGTCAAAGATGATCTTGTCGGAGGGGGCATTGTACACATAGTGGATTCCGACCGTGAGATCCACAGCGCCGAGGCTGGATGCCAGATGTCCGGGATTGGTGGAACAGCATTCCACGATGTGCCGGCGGATTTCGCCGCACAGCCTTTCCAGATCCTTTGCCTCCAGGGACTTCAGGTCTGAGGGAGAGTGTATTTTTTGCAGAATAGTGTCCATAACAGGTCCGCTAAGGTACAACTTTTTTGACTATAATCGCAAAAACTCCTATCTTCGCGTAATTATATTATTCGTATAAGGCGCAAACTTGCAAACCAGACACAAAAGCAGAAAAATGACAGAGATTATCAGAAAGAAACTGAGTGACAGCCCTGCGGCCCGTTGGACAGCCCTTCTAATAGTGTCCTTCACGATGATGTTCGGCTATTTCTTCACGGATGTGATGTCCCCGCTCGAACCCCTTCTTACCGCTTCCGTCGCAGACGGCGGACTCGGATGGTCAAGCGATGAATATGGCTTCTTCTCCGGCTCGTACGGCTTTTTCAATGTATTCCTTCTCCTCCTTTTCTTCGGAGGAATCATCCTTGACAAATTCGGCATCCGCTTCACGGGCCTCATGTCAACCGGCCTGATGTTCGCGGGAGCGCTCATCAAATGGTACGCGGTAGGGCATACCTTCGAAGGCACGGTTACCCTTCCTCTCGGGATAGGTACCTATGGCACCCAGGTACTCCTGGCCTGCCTGGGATTTGCAATCTACGGAGTCGGCTGCGAGATAGCCGGCATCACGGTCAGCAAGGTGATAGTCAAGTGGTTCACCGGTCATGAATTGGCCCTGGCGATGGGCCTCCAGGTGGCCCTGGCGCGTGTGGGTACGGCTGCCGCCCTGGCATTCGCCCTTCCTTTCGCCAAGGCTATGGGCGGAGTCTCCGCTTCAGTCGGACTCGGGGCCGCCATGCTCTGCATCGGTATGATAAGTTTCATCGTCTACAACGTGATGGACAGGAAGGAGGACAAGTCCGGACAGGCTGCCGGGTCGGAGCCGGAGGACGGTTTCAAGTTCTCCGACCTCAAGATCCTTGTGACCAACAGGGGTTTCTGGTACATTGCCGTGCTCTGCCTGATGTTCTATGCCGGAGTCTTCCCGTTCCTCAAGTTCGCAACGAAGCTCATGATATTCAAGTACGGTGTTGCAGAGAACCTCGCGGGACTGATTCCTGCGATGCTGCCTTTCGGCACAATCTTCCTCACCCCTGTCTTCGGCGGCATCTATGACAAGTACGGGAAGGGCGCCACGCTGATGATCATCGGCAGCGTGCTCCTGACTCTTGTGCATGTGGTCTTCGCCCTGCCGATGACCAGCTGGGTTCTTGCCATCGTCGTTATGATCGTCCTGGGCATCTCCTTCGGCCTCGTTCCTTCAGCGATGTGGCCTTCAGTCCCGAAGATTATCCCGATGAAGCTCCTTGGAACGGCCTACGCGCTGATTTTCTATATCCAGAACATCGGACTTTCCCTTGTCCCGATCATGATCGGCAAGGTCAATGAGGCAAACACCGCCGCAGACGGAGTGATTGACTACACGACTTCGATGATCATCTTCGCCTGCTTCGGCGTCATCTCCGTCATCATCTCCCTGCTCCTCAAGGCTGAGGACCGCAAGAAGGGCTACGGACTCGAATCCGCCAACCTTACTGAATCAAAGTAATTTCGCGCGGCCTGGCAACCCCGGCGCGGCTCAAAGCACCTTCGGCAATGGACCTTGATCTTTTCCGGCAGATACTCGACATCGACTCCACTTCGGGGCAGGAGCGCCAGCTTGCAGAGTTCCTTGAGGGACGGCTGCAGGCGGGCGGCTGTGTCGTGCACCGGTTCGAGGTCGGGGACGGGACACTGAACCTTCTTCTGGACTGGTCCGGAACGGGGAAGCCTTCATTCGTCTTCTGCTCCCATCTGGACACCGTGCCTCCGTACATTCCCCCGGAGCAGGTCCCTGTCCGGTCCGGGGACATCCTTCCGGACGGGAAAACGGCAGTGCAAGACGACACGATGTTCACCGGGAGGGGGACCTGCGATGCCAAAGGCCAGTTCTTCACGATGTACTCGACCTGTCTCGAACTGGCCTCAGAAGGACAGACGGACTTCGGCCTGCTGCTTCTTGCCGGCGAAGAGACCGGGTCGTTCGGCGCAAAGGCCTACACCCGGGACTGCCCTGGAGGGGATTATGTCCTTGTGGGCGAACCGACCGGCAACCGTCCTGTGCAGGCCAGCAAGGGCACGAAAAGCTTCAGGGTCACCCTACGCGGGAAAGCCTGCCACTCAGGCTATCCCGAGCACGGAAAGAGTGCGGTTGGCATGTTCGTTGACTTCATGAACAGGCTCAAGACGGTCGATTTCCCGGAGGATCCCGTTCTCGGAAAGACCACCTGGAACGTCGGAAGGCTCATCAGCGACAATCCGCAGAACATCCTCAGTCCCGAGCTCAGTTTCAGGATCTACTTCCGGACAACCTTTGCCTCCGATGGCCTGATCCTTCACAAGCTTGAAGGAATATGCCCCAAGGACAGCACCATCGAAGCCTTCGGAGGGGACAGTCCTCTTGAATATGACTGTGGCGCTCCGGGGATTCCCACAACGGTGGCATCGTTCGGGAGTGATGCCCCGAGACTTGAAAACTTCGCCCGCAGGGCGATATGCGGTCCCGGGTCCATCCTGACAGCCCATACCTCCCGAGAATATGTCCTCCTCTCCCAGATGGAGGAAGCCAAAGACCTGTATCACAGGATTTTCAAATATTTTTTGCAGACAGAACAGTAACTTACAAATAGATTGACATTATGATTGTAATGAAATTCGGCGGCACGTCCGTCCAGGATGAAGAAGCCATCGGCAGAGTCATTTCCATCGTAGGAAGCAGGCTCAGCGAAAAGCCACTGGTAGTTGTATCGGCTCTTGCCCGGGTGACCAAACTTCTCTGCGCCATCGCCGAGGAGTCAGAAGCACAGCATGAGGATGCGGTACGTACAAATCTCAACCTTCTCAGGGAGAGACATTTCAATCTCTCAAAAGCGCTGCTGGCCGAAAGACCTGACCTTCTTGAAAGCTGCCTGAAGGACATCGAGGACAGGATTGCCCGTCTGGAAAAATTCGTAATCGGAGTCTGCCAGATAGGCGAACTTTCCCGCAGGAGCGAGGCAAGGATCATCTCCACTGGAGAACTCCTTTCATCAACCATCATCGCCTATGCCTTCAACGCCAGGGGAATATCCTGCAACTGGGTTGATGCCAGGAGGATGATCACGACCAATGACAACTACATGTCGGCCAGGCCTGATCTTGAGATCACCGAAGCCAATGTCAAGAGAATAATCGGTATGGAGTCCAAGGGTGTGGACCTTGTCCTGACCCAGGGTTTCATCGCTTCAACTTCCGAAGGCAACACTTCGGTTCTCGGATTCGAGGGTTCCGACTATTCGGCAGCGATTTTCGCAATGGCTCTGGGCGCTTCCAGGGTCGAGATCTGGACCGATGTGGACGGTATCCAGTCGGCTGATCCGAGAGTGGTGGGCAACACGAAGAGGATTGAGGCGCTCTCCTATGAAGAGGCTGCCGAGATGGCTTCGATGGGCGCAAGGGTTCTCCATCCCCTCACAATCGAACCTGCACGCAAGAAGAACATCCCTATCGTTGTCCTGAACTCGAAGAACCCGGAGTGCAAAGGCTCCACCGTCCTGCGTTGCGACGAGGCCCCTGACGGTCCAAAATCCGTTGCCAGCCGCTCCGGAATCCTCTATGTCAAGGTGGCTTCGCCGAAGATGGAAGGTGTCACGGCCATGCTCGGAAGAGTCTTCGCCCCTCTCTATGCCAACCGAGTTCCGGTTACTCTGGCCAAGGCAACTGAGTCGGAGGTCTATCTCATCCTTCCGGAAGAGGTCGACGGCCTTGAAGCCTGCCTCAAGTCGTTTGAAGAATGGGCAAATGTCACAGTCTACCGCGACAAGTCCCTAATCTCAGTCATCGGACGCAACATCGTCGGTCTCGAGGGACTGGGTGACAAGGTCATCGAGACTTCCGGAAAGGTCTATGTTGCGAACGTCAGCGCCAACATGCTCAGTGAAAATTTCGTCATCGACACCGAGAGGCTTGAGGACACCCTGACCGGCATCCATGATTACATATTCGCAAACTGATATGCTCAAAGTCGTCATTTCCGGCTACGGCCGCATGGGACACATGATAGAAAGTGTCCTGAAGGAAAAAGGAATATGCTGTGCTGGCACAAGTGAGGACATCGTCAATTTTGACGATGCCCTTGCCAAAGAATGCGTCTGCATCGATTTCACCAGCCCTGATGCCTTCAGGGCGAATTACCCCGCCCTTGCCTCCAAGTTCAAGGCGGTCGTCGTCGGCACGACAGGGTGGAATGACATCAGGGATGAGGTCATCCGCTGCTTTGAGGAGAAGGGCACTCCGATGATATATTCATCGAACTTCTCTGTCGGCGTCAATGTGCTCACCGCTGCCGTTGAGGTTCTCTCAAGGTATCTGGGGAAGGCAGGCGGTTATCACCCGTACATCGTCGAGAAGCACCATATTCACAAGCTTGATGCTCCGAGCGGGACGGCGAAGTCTCTTGCAGAAGTTGTTTCCGGGCACTTCCCCGAAAAGTTTGACGTTTCTTCAGTGAGGGTGGGCGAACTCGCCGGCATCCACACAGTCGGTTTCGAGGGGGAGAGTGACCGTATCACCATCGAACACGAGGCCTTCTCCCGCAAGGGCTTCGCGGAAGGGGCGGTCGTTGCGGCGCAGATGACCGAGGGCCTTGCCGGAGTCCACGAATTCAAAGAATTGTTTTTCAAATAATAAAGATGATGCCTGAGCTTTTACTGAAAGGCTGCGGTACAGCCTTGATCACACCATTCAAAGACGGCAAGATCGATTACGATGCCTACCGCAACCTCGTCCTGAGGCAGAAGGAGGCAGGCGTCGATTTCCTTGTACCGCTCGGAACGACTGCCGAAACTCCTTGCCTGGACAACGGCGAGAAGTGCGAACTGATGCGGATTACCCGCGAACTCTGCCCTGACCTTCCTCTGGTTGCCGGAGTCGGGACCAATTCGCCCGCCCAGACTCTCGCCAACATCCGGATGCTCGGGGAATACGGCCCTGATGCCTACCTTGTGGTCGTCCCATATTACAACAAACCTACACAGGACGGGATTTTTGAATATTTCAAAGCCGTCGCGGAGGGTTCCGACAAGCCGATAATCGCCTACAATGTCCCGGGAAGGACCGGAGACAACATGACAGCCGCCACTACGCTTCGGATTGCCCGGATTCCGGGAGTCATCGCCGTCAAGGAGGCTTCCGGCAACCTGGCCCAGATTGTCGATGTCATCCGTGAAGCCCCTGAGGGCTTTTCCGTGTTCAGCGGCAATGACGACCAGACCTGGCCCCTGATGGCCTGCGGTGCAGCCGGAGTCATTTCTGTCGCTTCCAACATCGCACCTTCTCAGATGGTCGGACTCGTCAGGGCGGCGCAGGAGGGGAACATCCGGAAAGCTGCCAAGGCCAATCTCGAGCTCGTCCCTCTCTTCAAGGCCTGCTTTGTCGAGAGCAACCCTATTCCTGTTAAGGCGGCATTGTCGCTGCTGGGACTCTGCACACCTGAGATGCGTCTGCCGCTCACAACAGCAGGACAGGCGACCTTCGACACAATGAAACAGATAATCGAAAATTTGGGGATATGATGGATTTTTTTGAAATATGCCACAAGCTTGAAGCCGGTGAAATCCGGGTCGCCCAGAAGCAGGACGGTGCCTGGATTGTCAACACCTGGGTCAAGGAAGCCATTCTTGAGGGCTTCCGGATCGGTAAACTTTCCGACATGTCCGCAGGACATTTCGCTTTCTTCGACAAGGACACCTTGCCCCTGAGGAAGTTTTCGGCGGAGGACAGGGTCAGGATAGTGCCGGGAGGAAGCAGTGTCCGCTGTGGGGCCTATCTGGCGCCTTCGGTCATTATGATGCCTCCGGCCTATGTGAACATCGGCGCCTATGTCGATGAGGGTACCATGATTGATTCCCACGCCCTGGTCGGTTCCTGCGCCCAGGTCGGAAAGCGCGTCCACATCTCCGCTGCTTCCCAGATAGGAGGAGTCCTCGAGCCTGCAGGAGCCCTTCCTGTCATTGTCGAGGATGACGCCTTCATCGGAGGCAATTGCGGAATCTACGAGGGTACGATTGTCGGTGAAGGTGCAGTCCTGGGTTCCGGAGTCATACTGACAAAGGGAACCGCGCTGTTCGATGCAACGAAAGGAGAGTTCGTGCCGAAGACTGACAACGGCAGCACAATGGTTCCTCCAGGAGCCGTCGTCGTCTCCGGAAGCCGCCCTATGACCAAAGGCCCGGGGAAGGATGCGGGAATCAGCATCTACACTCCTGTGATTGTCAAGTACCGTGACGGCAAGACAGCCGCTTCAGTTGAACTCGAATCCCTTCTGCGATAATGCTCCAGCGTTTCAGCAAATACCACGGTGCCGGCAATGACTTCCTCATCGCCGACAACCGCGACGGGCATCTGACCCTTTCCCAAGAGACGGTCAGGCATCTTTGCGACCGTCACACCGGCTTCGGTGCCGACGGGCTGATGCTCCTTGACAGAAGCGCTTCCGGTAAGGATTTCGACATGACTTTCTACAATCCCGACGGCTCGGGAGGAATGATGTGCGGCAACGGAGGCCGTTGCATAGTAGCCTTCGCCGCCGATTGCGGAGTTGTTTCTCCCGATGGCCGGATAGTCTTCGATGCTGCGGACGGAGAGCACATCGCCTTCATTCCCGAAAGCGGTCGAAAGGGGGAAAGAACAGTCCGCCTGAAGATGAAGGATGTTTCCGGAGTGACCTTCTATCCGGAAGAGGATGCATTTTTCCTGGACACCGGCACCCGGCACTATGTGAAGTTCGTGACCGGTCTTGAGGATTATCCGGTACTGACCGAAGGCCCTGCCATCAGGCACGACCCAAGGTTCGCCCCGGTCGGGACCAATGTCAACTTCGTTGAGGTGGGCGGTTCGCCGGAGTCCACGGTCCTGGCAATCAGAACTTTCGAAAAGGGCGTTGAATATGAGACACTCGCCTGCGGTACCGGCATTGTTGCAAGCGCCATGGCTTCCTATGTGCGCGGAGTGAAGCCTTCTGGATATGCTTCCGGGGACGCCGTGGCATATTCAGTGAGGGCTGCAATCGCTGACCTGGCCGTCGAATTCGTCCCGCGTCAGGAGGGGAACATATTCATGGCTTCGGACGTGTGTCTTACAGGTCCGGCCTGTTTTGTCGGCTGCGTGGAGGTGCAAATAGATTGAATTCCAACCTTATCAACTAATCAATAACCATTATGAAAAAGAATCAGGACTACAAGAATGCGGCTCTTGCCGCTTTGAAGGGGAACTGGCCTCCGGCATTGCTTGCGGTGTTGGCGTACATTGTCATTTCAGGCATAGCAGTAACGCCGAACATTATCTCACAGATGCAACTGGCATTGAATCCTTCGGCCAGCGGTTTCTTCGCCAGAAATGCAGGTGCAACTTCCGCTTTTGTCTACCTGATGGAACTGCTGGTAATCTATCCTCTCGCAAAAGGTTTCATCAATGCATTCAACAGGCTTCTTGTCAATGGCGACAACGAGCTTGCAAGAGGCATGTTCAATTCGGCCCTGCTCAAGTACTGGCGCACAGTCCTTGCTTCATTGCTGCAGGTCATCTACATCTTTCTCTGGAGTCTTCTGCTCATCATCCCTGGCATTATCAAGTCGTTGGCATATTCAATGACCTGGTTCATCCTGGAAGACGAGCCGGAACTGTCCCCTAACAAGGCAATCGAACTCAGCATGGCAATGATGAAAGGCCACAAGTTCGATCTCTTCTACCTGATGCTCAGCTTTATCGGATGGGCCGTCCTGTCAGTCTTCACTTTGGGCATCGGTTTTCTGTGGCTGCTCCCTTACATCTACACTACGATGGCCGCCTTCTACCAGGATGTCAAGGCTGAATACATTGCCGGAAGAAAACTGCAGACCGAACCTGCTGCCGCTCCGGCACCAGTTCAGGAACAGGTTGCCGAGGCTCCTGCCATCAAGGATGTGAAAACTGAGAATCCGGAGGATTACATGCCTAGATAAGGCCTTCCGGAATGGACATGACAATTGTCCCGGAATCTTCGTCAACGGACAGGATCAGATCTTCATGGAAAGGAAGCATCGCCTGTCCGTTGTCTGTTTCTACGTACAGGCAAGGATTGCCGGGGATGTCTTCGTAGCCGGAAATGGTTCCAGCCCTGTGTCCCTCCCCGTCCAGGAGAGACCACCCGATGAGGTCGTCCAGAGTCAGTTCCCCGTCATCTTCTTCGTAGTCTGTCAGTGCGTCAGGCCTGACGAATATGTCCTTTCCGACGATTTCCTCCGCGTCGTTCAGACTGTTGACCCCGGTCAGGCGTACGAGTGCCTTGGAGGAGCCTCTTCTTGCAAAGGATTCAATGAAAAAAGGAACCAGCAGTCCATCGAAAGTGATGAACACCGGTTCCGTAGTCTTTAGAGTCTCAGGGTCCGTTTCGCGGAAGCCAATGAGGGCTTCGCCTTCGGTACCGTTTGACTTCAGTACCCGGGCTATCTTCAGAAGATCTGATTCCGCCCCGGTCATCGGCTTAGGCTTCTGCAGGTGCTTCTGCTCCTTCTGCAGCAGCGGCTTCTTCAGCAGCCTTTGCAGCGGCAGCCTCTTCGGCAGCCTTTGCGAGCTCTTCAGCTTTCTTTGCGATAGCCTCAGCCCTTTCTGCATTTACCTTCTTTTCGGCGTCAAGAGCTGCCTTTGCCTTTGAAGCTGCGTCTTTTGCAAGACCGTCCTTCTTTGCGGCCACCTTGGCATCTCTCTGGGCCTTCCAGGCGTTCCACTTCTGGTCAGCCTGCTCCTGTGTGAGGGCTCCCTTTGCTACACCACCATCGAGATGGTTCCTGAGGAGAACTCCCTCGTAAGAGAGGATTCTGCGGGCGACGAGAGTAGGTTCGGCACCGACCTTGAGCCATGCAAGAGCCCTCTCGCTGTTGAGGAGGATGGTTGCAGGGTTGGTGTTAGGGTTGTAGGAGCCGATCTGCTCGATGAAACGTCCGTCGCGTGGTGCGCGACTGTCAGCCACAACAATGTGGAAGAATGCGAAATTCTTCTTTCCGTGGCGCTGGAGTCTGA
>JBJFDD010000011.1:0-12340 GCA_051889815.1 Candidatus Cryptobacteroides sp.
CCCTCCCTTGAGGCAGAGGATGCTTCTGGAGAAACATCCGCGTACCCAAGGGTAGAAATCGACCAGCGAGGCTACTGCACGGGAGACGACATAGTCGAAGCGTTTCCCCAGGGATTCGGCTCTTGCGTTCACTGTCTCGACATTTTCCAGTCCCAGAAGATCTGCTACCGCGCCGGCAACGATTGTTTTCTTCTTGATGGAATCGCACAGGGTGAAACTCACTTCAGGGAACATCACCGCAAGCGGAATGCCCGGAAATCCTCCGCCTGTCCCGAGATCCAGGACCTTGAGCCCGTTGCCGTGAAGGGTCATTTCCGAATATTCGGAAAGTTTCTCCTCCCTGAGGTATTTCGCAATTGCGAGCGAATGCAGGACGTGGTGGCTATAGAGCCCATCAATGTCTTTCCTTGAGATGACATTGATTTTGGAATTCCACTCCCTGTAGGCTTCATCCATCAGCCGGAACTGTTCCATCTGCCTTTGGTTCACTTCCGGGAAATCTTCTACGACTCTTGTCTTGAATTCATTGAAAGTCATATCGTTTCGTTTTCGTCTTCTTTCCTCATTGCGTCAATCATCTGTTTGGCTCTCCGGATACGTGTCTTCACGGTGTTCAGTTCGATGTCAAGGCATTCGGCAATTTCATTGTATTTCATTCCTTCCAGCATCCTCTTGGCAGCCACCTCGCGGTAGAGCTCCGGGAGCCGGAGGATGTACCGGGATTTCTCTTCCTCGGTTTCGATGTGGATCAGATTGTCCAGGGCATTGTCCTCCTGGTCAAGGATGCCCTTCACGGTGTCGTCGTCAAGGGAGACGAACTGGCTTTTGGGATGGATTCTTCGTTCGTGTTCCAGGCAGTCCAGGGCTGTGTTCCTCCCGATGGTGCAGAGCCAGGTAAGGAAACGGCTCTTGGAACGGTCGTAACTGTTGATCTGCCGGAATGCCTTTTCAAATGTCCTGGAGCAGATGTCATCGACATTGTAGTCGTCAAGGCTGGTGAATTTGCTTTTCAGGTAGGCCCTGAGCTGCTCGATATGACTGTCCCACAGTGCAGTGAATGCTACACCGTCGCCGTTCTTCGCAAGGGTCGTGAGCTCATCAATGGGCTTCAAGCCAGTTCTTTCCATACTCGCATTCTACGGTTAGAGGTATTGACAGCCGGGCAACATTCTCCATCTCCTCCACAACGATTTTCTTCAGGATTCCGACCTCGTCAGGGAAAGTGTCGAACAGAAGTTCGTCGTGGATCTGGAGCACCATCCTGCTGCGGAGCCCTTCTTTGCAAAGCCTTCGGTCCACAGCAATCATCGCCATCTTGATGATGTCTGCCGAAGTGCCCTGGATAGGCGCATTGACGGCATTCCTCTCGGCAAGGGAGCGGATTGTACCGTTCTTGGCGTTGATTTCAGGAATATATCTTCTTCTTCCGAATATGGTCTCGACATAGCCGGTTTCCCGGGCGGCCGCAAGAGTGCTTTCGATGAACGAGCGTATTGAAGGGAAGACGGAGAAGTAGTCGTCGATGATGTGCCTGGCCTCGCTTCTTCCGATCTTCAGCCTCTGGGCAAGACCGAAGGCCGAGATGCCGTACATTATTCCGAAATTGGCGGTCTTGGCAATCCGGCGCTGGTCTGCAGTGACCTTCTCGACAGGGATGCCGAAAATCCTGGAAGCAGTGGCCTTGTGGACATCGACTCCGTTCCTGAATGCTTCTATCAGATGTTTGTCGCAGCTGAGGTGTGCCATGATCCTGAGCTCGATCTGCGAGTAGTCTGCAGACAGGATAAGGCCATCGGGTGAAGACGGCACGAAGGCCTTCCGGATTTCCCTGCCTCTTTCGCTTCTGACAGGAATGTTCTGGAGGTTCGGGTTGGAGGAACTGAGCCTTCCGGTAGCGGTCAGGGCCTGGTTGAACGTGGTGTGGATCTTGCCGTCGGAAGGGTCGATGAAACGCGGGAACGGCTCTATGTAGGTCGAGAGCAGTTTCTTGACGGAACGGAACTCGAGGATTTCACCTACGACAGGATGTTTGCCTGCAAGTTCCCCGAGGATGGTCTCGTCTGTTGAATATGTTCCGTTGGCATTCTTCTTAGGCTTCTCCATCAGTCGGAGCTTGTCGAACAGCACTTCACCTATCTGTTTCGGGGAAGAGACATTGAGGGAAGGTTCCCCGGCAAGTTCCCTGACCCTTGCCTCGAGAGCGGACATCTCGGCCTGCAGGTGGGCGGTGTACTCCTTCAGTGAGCCGATGTCCATTCTTATCCCGTTCCTTTCCATCTTTGAAAGGACCTTGGCAAGAGGCTCTTCCATTCCTGAATATATTCCTTCCATCCCTGCCTGGAGGAGAGCCTCCGAAAGTTTCTGCACGAGCAGCAGGATGACTGCGGCCCGGAGACCTCTCTCCTCCCGGGAAGTGTCTTCGCATTCTGCGAACAGTGTGCCTGTTCCGGATTCCTGCGGGTCTTTGCCGAGCCGGATTCCCAAGTAGGATGCTGCCAGGGAGTCAAGGCTGTGGCTCTTCTCCGGGTCGAGGATGTAATGCATCAGGTTGATGTCCTTCAGGGGACCTTCCATGCTGATTCCCGACGCAGCGAAAGCATTCATCATCCGTTTGAGGTCTTCTCCGCATTTTGTTGTCTTCCCGTCAGAGATAATCTTCGCAAAGTCTTCAGGTGTGCCTTCGCAGCAGTGGAACCCTTCACCCGAAGGGCAGCAGACAAGAATCCGGCAGGCGGGCTGGAACACCCTGTCTCCGGTATAATCCGCAACGATGGAGCACAATCCTGTCCCGGCAACCTCCTTCCTGATTGTCGAGGCGCCGACAAAGGAGATTTCCGGGGATGTCTCCTCCTTCAAGGAGGCATCTGACGGGACCACGCCTCCAAGGTATTTCTTGAGCGAGGCGAATTCGTATTTCTCGAACAGGTCTGCAGCAAGAGGGCCGTACGCGGTGTCGACTCTCATGCTGGCGGTATCCACCGGAACTTCGATGTCAGTCTTGATCGTGACAAGCTCCCGGCTCAGGAAAATATGGCCGGAAGCCTCTTCGAACATTGCCTTCTGCCTTGCCGGGAGCTCGTCCAGATGGTCGTATATTCCCTGGACGGAACCATATTTCGCTATCAGTTTTCCTGCACCTACCTCCCCGACGCCCTTGACTCCCGGAACATTGTCAGCCGTGTCTCCGCAGATGGCAAGCATGTCGATTACCTGCGAAGGGGACTGGATCCCGTATTTGCCGCAGATTTCACTTACTCCGAGTACCTGGTCGTCACCTCCTGATTTGCCGGGCTTTATCTGGAGAACATGTTCACCGACCAGCTGTCCGTAGTCTTTGTCGGGAGTCACCATGAACACATCCAGTCCTTCTGCAGCGCATCTCTTTGCCATCGAACCGATGACATCGTCGGCCTCGAAGCCACTGACCATCAGGGTAGGGATGTTGAGGGCGGCAAGAATCTCCCGGAGAGGGTCAAGGGAATCGATGACAAGCTGCGGCGTCTCTGCCCGGTTGGCCTTGTACTGAGGGAACATCTCGTTCCTGAATGTCCCTCCGGGAGGATCGAAGGCAACTGCAAGATATTCAGGCTTCTCCTTGGCAATCAACTCCAGGATGTATTTGGTGAATCCGAACAGGATTGACATGTCGGCTCCTTTGGAGTTGATCATCGGCCTCCGCAGGAAGGCATAGTACATTTTGAAGATCAGGGCGTGCCCGTCAATGAAAAATATTCTGTCCCGCATAGTTTCCGTAATTATTGAGTTTCAATGGCCGTTTCCTCAGGTGGCCGGGTATCAGAAGCGGATTGTGCGACGCAAGGTCATGGCCTTGTCGGAATATTCAATGACGGCCCCTTCGAGAGGAATCCCGCCGAGGGTCTTGCCGTCGCTTTCGGCCGCCCAAACATGTGGCGACTTCATCTTGCGGATAGGAATGAAGAGTTCCTTGTGCTCCTTGCGCGCCTGCCTGCCCTGGCCGTTGTTCCATTCGTAAACTTCCATTGCCTCGGCAGCGGGGAGTGCCTGCCTCGGTATCCCGACCCTGTCCTTTCCGTTCACAAGGTACATTTTCCCGTCCGTGTGGCCCCCGTAAACGTTGACCATCAGCATCCCGTCCCGCAGCCTTACGCCCATCGCATCATCGGCACTCCTTCCTGTGCATCTGTAGTCCAGGGAGTACCAGTTGCCTCCACCTCTGAATTCAGCGAGGAACCAGCCCCGCGGCGCTCCGCAGTTCATCAATGAATATGGAAGCCCGTCTTCACCCTTGGGACCTCTCCACCATGAACCGCAGAGAGCTCCGGCGAGAACCTCCTCGAAGGCCACGTCTTCGGAGAGAGAAAGGGTGCTCCTGCCGACGGTGTGGGTGTGCCCGCAGACTGCAAGAACCCTCTTGTGGCCGCGTAAAACCATAGCCAGCGAATCTTTCGCCTTGAACTCCGAGAGCGGGATGTGGCAGGTGATGACCGTCCTCATGTTCCGCGGGGTCTTTTCCATCACCGAGGCCAGCCATTCCTTCTGGTCCTCCCTGAGGCCTCCTTCGTAGCCTCCATCCCCCTCCCTGACATCGTCCAGGGAGATGAACCTGACCCCTTTCATGACGAAGGTGGTGTCCGTGTAGCCCATTGTCCTGCGGAAGGAGACCATGTCCCTCTTCCTGCCTTCCTCATGGTAGATGTCCCTGTCATGGTTGCCCGGGGAACAGATCCATTTGCACGGAAGCGAGTCCAGGCTAGCCTTGAGGCTGCCCTGGAGTTCAGGCTTGTCGTTGACGAGGTCTCCAAGGACCACGACAAGGTCGATGTCCTTCAGGTTGCGGACCTCCCGGAGGGCCTGCCTGGCATATTCAACCTCAAGGGGACTGTCTGCCTGCGGATCTCCGATGAAGACGACACGGAGCGCCGCCGCGAGAAGGAAGAGCAATGGCTTCATGGCTTGGGAATATGTGTTGTCAAACTGAAAATCTACTTCTTGAGCAGTTCGTCGATGTGCTCGGCGTAGTCCAGGGTCGAGTCCAGGTAAAAGACAATCTCGGGGATGATGCGGAATTGCTTTGCCACCTTGTGCCCGAGTTCGCCCCTGATGCCCTTGACATCGTCATTGAGCATCTTCATGACTGGCTCAGCCTTGTCTGACGGGAATATGCTGACGTAGGTCTTTGCCACGGAAAGGTCGGGACTCACCCTTACCTCGCTGACTGTGACCATCGCTCCGCCGAAAGCAGCCATGCCCTTGCTGCGGATGATTTCTGCGAGGACCTTCTGGATTTCCCTCGCGACTTTCAGTTGTCTTGTGCTTGCCGGCTTGTCCATGGGTCACTATTTCACGTTGATGATGAAGTAATTCTTCTTTCCTTTCTGTGCAAGGATGTACTTGCCGTCCATTATGTCCTTCTCGCTGACCTCATAGGCGATGTCGGTGATCTTGTCCTTGTTGATGCTGACTCCTCCGCCGGCTGTCATTTTCCTGGCCTCACCCTTGGAAGGAAAAACAGCCGTCTTAACAGCAAGGAAGTCAAGGATGTTGCAAGGAAGGTCGGACTTCCGGATGTCGAAGGTAGGAACACCGTTGAATACTGCGAGGAAGGTCTTTTCGTCAAGCTTGCGGAGTTCCTCCGAGGTCGAGTTGCCGAAAAGCATCTTCGATGCGGCGACTGCGTTCTGATATTCAGTTTCCCCGTGGATCATGATGGTGACCTCCTTCGCTAGGAGCTGCTGGAGGGACCTGCGTCCCGGATCCTGGCGGTGTTCTTCGATGGCGGCCTCGATAGTCTCCCTGTCCAGCATGGTGAATATCTTGATGTACCTTTCGGCATCATCGTCAGCCACGTTGAGCCAGAACTGGTAGAACTCGTATGGCGAGGTCCTTTCCGGGTCCAGCCAGATGTTCCCCTTCTCGGTCTTTCCGAACTTGGTGCCGTCCGACTTGGTGATGAGAGGACAGGTCAGGGCGAAGGCCTGTTCGCCCAGGGTGCGGCGGATCAGTTCGGTTCCGGTCGTGATGTTGCCCCACTGGTCGGCGCCTCCGAGCTGGAGCTTGACGCCCTCGTGCTCGTAGAGGTAGAGGAAATCGTAGCCCTGGAGGAGCTGGTAGCTGAATTCGGTGAAGGACATTCCTTCGGAAGAATCACGGCTGAGACGCTTCTTTACGGAATCCTTGCTCATCATGTAGTTGACAGTGATGAGCTTGCCGATGTCGCGGGTGAAATTGATGAAGGTGTAGTCCTTCATCCAGTCGTAATTGTTGACAAGTTTTGCGGCATTCGGCGAATCGGAGTCGAAATCCAGGAATTTTCCGAGCTGGGCCTTGATGCACTCTACATTGTGGGCAAGGGTCTGCTCGTCGAGCAGATTGCGCTCAGCGGACTTCATCGAAGGGTCGCCAATCATTCCTGTGGCTCCTCCCACGAGAGCGTAAGGCTTATGTCCGCAGTTCTGGAAATGCTTGAGAATCATCACGCTGACAAGGTGACCGATGTGAAGGGAGTCTCCGGTCGGGTCAATACCGACGTAAGCCGCTGCCGGTCCTTTCATCAGTTCTTCTTCTGCCCCCGGGGTGATGTCATGGATCATTCCCCTCCACTTGAGTTCTTCTACGAAATTCTTCATCTGGATATGTCAGTTATTTTATTGTAATCGAATATGTACTGTAATATGCAAATTTAGGCAAAAAAAGTTAACTTTGCAGACTGCATGGGAATATTCATGCATTATTGGAAAACGAACTGTTAAAGATATTTCGAAATGAGAAAGAAGATTGTAGCAGGAAACTGGAAGATGAACACCACCGTTCCGGAGGGCGTTGAACTCGCCAAGGCCGTTGTAGCCAAGTCTGCAGAGGTACCTGCAGATGTCAAACTCATCATTGCAACTCCTGCAACCCACCTCGTGCCTGTTGCCGAGGTCGTAAAGGGCTCTTCCGTAGGGCTTTCTGCCGAGAACTGTGCAGACAAGGAGAAGGGTGCCTACACAGGTGAGATTTCCGCTGCAATGGTTGCTTCGACAGGTGCCGGGTACACTATTCTCGGCCACTCCGAGCGCCGTCAGTACTATGGTGAGACCGACGAGAAACTCGTCGAGAAGACCAGGCTCGCTCTTGCCAACAACCTTGGTGTCATCCTCTGCGTTGGTGAGACCCTTGAGGAGCGTGAGGCCGGAAAGCATTTTGATGTCGTGAAGGCCCAGACAGTCAATGTCCTGGCCAACTTCACCGCTGAGGACATGAAGAACATCATCATCGCCTACGAACCAGTCTGGGCTATCGGTACCGGCAAGACTGCCACAGCAGAGCAGGCCGAGGAAATCCACGCCTACATCCGCAAGGTCCTCGCTGGACAGTTCGATGCACAGGTTGCTGAAGACACCACCATCCTCTACGGTGGCTCCTGCAAGCCATCAAATGCCAGGGAGCTTTTCGCAAAGCCTGACATCGACGGTGGTCTCATCGGTGGTGCAGCTCTAAAGGCAGACGACTTCATCGCCATCGCGCAGAGTTACTAGCAGAATCATTTCCCCCGACCTTCCGGGTGTGAACAATTGAACTGACCGACCTCACAGCTAATCTGGCTATGAGGCCGGCCAGTCTTTCATTTCCGTGCCTTCAGGGAATGTGCATCTATTCCTCAGGAAGGAACATCGGGTCCCATGCCGGAAGAAGTACAGGCTTCTGCTTCAGCATCTCCAGGACATCGGCCGGGACGTATTTCTCTTCGGCCACGAGGCGGAACATATATTCATTGAACCATTCGTCCGTCATGATGTAGTTGCCCTTGTAGCCGGCTGATGCGCCCCAGCTGTTTTCCACCATCCACTTCACGGGTTCCCCGTCCCTGATGTCCACTGCAATCAGGGTCATTGCATGCGAGGAGCCGCTGGCATGGGTCATGACTCTCTCCTTCTTGTCCATGCCGAAAGTCGTTCCAAGGAGGGACTCGTAGTCATAGTTCGCAAGATCCAGGACACCGCGCTGCCTGTCTGCGAATTTGCCGACATCGCAGGAGAAATACATCGCAGTGTTGTCCTTGATCGAAGCGATGGCGATTTCCTTGATTCTCTCAATCGGGAGGTTGACGTACAGCCAGTTGCCTCCTTCATAGACATGCCTGTCGAAGTCAATCTCGTACACCTTGCCGTATTCCCTGGTCGGGTCGTTCATCAGCATCACATAGCCCTTGTTGAGGTCCTTGCCCACGAATTCGTCGCGGAAAGAGGCAGGAGTGTATTTCTTTGTGCTGACAAGTTCGTCCTTTGCATTGTACATGCTCCATTCGAATTCGACCGGAGGCTCTCCGAGACAGAGCACGAGGAGCCGGTAGATTTCTTTCAACATTTCCTTCTTCATCTCCTGGCAGTCCTTTGCCTTTGCTTCGCGAAGCCTGAGACCATATTCACGCAACTTTGTCGAAAGCTGTACCCGCATGGCGGATGTATTGTTCGAGCAATATGTTTCAGGCATGACCTCAGAAGGTACAAGTCCGTACTTCATCACAAGGTTCGACACTCCTGTGAACTGTCCTCCGTCACTGAGCGGATTGCTGAAGAGCCAGTCCACCTTCCGGTCGTCGAAACCGAGGCCCCTGGTGTCGATGACACCCTGCAGGAACAGATTTGCCTTTTCGAGCTGGTCATAGAAAAAAACGTAGTTCTGGGAGAAAGTGAAGTCGCCCAGGTTCTTCTCTTGGATGGCTTTGGCCCTGAGGACATTCAGGCCGGTGAAGAGCCAGCAGCGGCCGGAGGATTTCTGGTCTGTCCTGCCCTTTGTCGTCACCATGTCGGAGAAATGGGTGTCAATCATCGCGGCATTTCCGCTGTTGACGGCCAGTACATTCATTGACGTGGTGTTGAGGGCATTCTTGACGGCTTTGTCGGCCGGCGTACCCTGGTAGCCGGTCCTGATTTCATCCAGAAGTTTCTGAGTGATAGCACCTTTGCTGTTCTGCCCGCTGGCGCACAGGCTTGTCGCCATCGTCAGGGCGATGGCTGCGAATAGGATTTTCCCTGTCATTTCCATTGTCATTTTGTTTGTCTGTCGACTCCAAAAATAACGATTTCTTTAGGCAAAACCGAAGAAAAGTCAGTAATTTGCATTTATGAATATGTTGAAGAACCGGAAGACAAGAACAATCATCATTCTCCTTGCGGCAGTTTTCCTGGCGTGCCTGGACCTGTTTGCCGGAGGGGGAACCCTGTCCATACCCTCCGGAACCGTTTTGTCCCGGATCCGTCTGCCAAGGGTCCTTACCGCAATATTCTGCGGAGCCTCCCTTTCGTTGTCCGGTCTTCTGATGCAGGGCATATTCAGGAACCCCCTTGCCGATCCGCACATCATGGGGGTCAGTTCCGGGGCCGGTGTCGGCGCTGCCGTCGCCACCTTGCTTTCCGGCGCCTCAATATCCGCAACTCTTTCCAGCCTTACTGTAGCAGGAGCCTCCTTCCTTGGAGCAATCCTGTCTGCAGTCTTGATCACCGCAGCGGCTTCGAAGTTCAGGGATTCATCCACCCTCCTCGTATTCGGCGTGATGCTTGGCTTCGTCTTCAGCGCAATCGTCTCGATTCTTCAGTATTCTGCTTCCGCTGAGAGACTCAAAGCCTACTGCAGCTGGTCTGCCGGCAGTTTCTCCGGCAGCCGTGACATCGAAATAGCGATTCTGGGAATATGCACACTTGCGGGCCTGGTCTCCTCTTTCCTGCATTCGCGGCGTCTGGACATCATTCTTTTCGGCGATGAATATGCTGTCCTGGTCGGGGAGAATCCTTCTTCAATCCGGATTGCCGCACTTGCCTCCGGCTGTCTGATGACCGGGGCCGTAACGGCATTCTGTGGCCCTCTGGGCTTTGTCGGAATCGTTGCTCCACATCTGGCAAGGACCTTCCTCGGGACCTCTGTCCACCGTCATGTAATCCCGGGCACTGTCTTTACTGGCGCCGGACTCTCGCTTGTCTCCGACATCGTCTCCCAGGTTTTCCCTTTCCCGGTTCCGGTCGGAAGTACTCTGGCAATGATCGGCATACCTGTCATCCTGTACATCCTATGCTCTTCCCGTCATGCTTGAACTTGTCCATCTTTCAGTAGGTTACCGGACTGTTGCAGCCGGTCCTCTTGACCGTTCCTTCTCTGATGGGGAATGTGTGATGCTCCGCGGCTCCAACGGAAGCGGCAAGACAACGCTCATGAAGACTATTGCCGGACTCATTCCTCCTTTGGGTGGCAGTTTCCGGGTCAACGGCAAGACCGTCATGGTTCCGACCCGCATCAACAAGGTAAGTGGCTTCACCGTACGTGAGTTCATAGCTACCAGCCTCCCGTCCGTCCGTCCTGATGCTTCGGACACCGCCCGTACTGTTGACCGGGCAGTTGAACTGCTTGGACTTGGACATATCCGGGACTGCGACATCGGACGCATCAGCGACGGGGAATTCCAGAAGGCATGCATTGCGACTGCCCTCACCCGCGAGTGCTCCGTACTGCTTCTGGACGAGCCGACTGCTTTTCTCGATGTCAGGAACCGCATTATGGTCCTGGGTACCTTGAAGGAAATCGCCGTCCGGACCGGGACCACTGTCATTTTCTCAACGCATGACGTCCATGACGGTGCATTATATTCGGATGCAGTGATTGATCTCGACTCGGGAAGATGATCCGTTCAATTACAAAAGGATGATCCCTCCTGCTTTGCCGGGGACCATCCTTTACGGGAAATTTCTGTGCAAGGGATTATTTCTTTGCGGCTGCTACTGATTCCTTCCTGAACTCCTTGAGATCCTTCATGAGTTCGAGAGCGGCTTTACGGGCACGTGCTCCGGCAGCTTTGTTTCCCTTGGCGACCTGTGCTTCAGCGTTGGTGACAAATTCGCTGAGTTCTTCCTTGATTCTGGCAACGAGAGTTTCCATGTGACTGTTTTTATGAATTAATTATTGAACTTGGGTTTTCTTCACAATCAGTGCCGTTTATGCATTGCAGGATGCACCTTGCAATAAAACAATTTATTCTCGAAATACCAAATAATTGCTCCATTTTTTTGAGTGGAGATCATTAAAACCAGATCAGGCGGATTCTTCCTTTCTGGGTTTGACGTTCAGATAATTCATGGCTCTGTCCGGGCCGATTGTAGCAAAATTCTTGCAGCCCTCAATCACCCGTTTGCAAATCTCCGGCATCGCCTGCATCTCCTCTTCACTGAGGTCACCGATGACATAGTCGATCTGCTGACCCCTGGCGAAATCATTGCCGATTCCTACCCTGATTCTAGCCCAGGATGTGCTTTCCAGCCGTGCCTGGATGTCCTTGAGCCCGTTGTGTCCGCCGTCGCTTCCGCTTTTGCGCATTCTCAAGGTGCCGAATGGCAGATTCAGATCGTCACAGACAACAATGAGATTCTCCAGCGGCAGGTCGAGTTTATTCATCCAGTACCTCACGGCGTTGCCGCTCAGATTCATGTAGGTTGAGGGCTTCAGCAGAGTGAAGGTCCTGCCTTTGAACCTGACCTGGGTGACATCACCGTATCTTTCGGTGGTGAAAACAGCATTGGATGCCTGTGCCCAGGCATCCAACACCATAAATCCCATGTTGTGTCTGGTACGAGCATACTCTGCGCCGATGTTTCCCAATCCTGCGACGAGATAGTTCATACCTTAAGGTTTAAGTCGGAACTATGCGCCGGCCTGCTTGGCCTGGCGGGTAGCCTTGACACTGCAGACGATAGTGTTCTTTGAAGAAACTACCTCAACATTCTCGAAAGCGAGGTCACCGGCAACGATTCTCTTCTCGATGTCGAGATCGGTGGTGTCGATGGTAAGCTCGTCAGGAAGGTTTGCCATGACAGCCTTGACCTTGAGGGATCTTGCGTTGACAACGAACTTGCCACCCTTCTGGACTCCTACAGGGTGTCCGGTGAAAGCAAGCGGAACGTTGATGGTGATTGGTTTCTCCTCGTTGACTGCAAGGAAATCGACATGCAGGCAGTTGTCCTTTACTGGATGGAACTGGAGCTCGTGGAGGATGCAGTTGTACTTCTGACCATTGTCAAGGATGAGGTCGACAATGTAGGATGATGGAGTGCAGATCAGACCCTTCAGATCCTTGTCGGATACTGTGAAGAGTACGTTGTCCATTCCGAGACCATAGAGATTGCAAGGTGCGAGACCTTCTTTGCGGAGAGCCTTGATGACGGCCTTGTTTCCGACTTCGCGGACAGTGCCGCTCAATTCAAAATGCTTCATTTGATTTTTTTGTTAATTGTGTTACTCAGTTCCGGCATATTCCGGAACCCCATTGCACCAAAAGCACAGAGGCTTCCAAATTGGCGTGCAAAGATACACTTTTTTTCTGAAAACCCAATGC
>JBJFDD010000012.1:0-12333 GCA_051889815.1 Candidatus Cryptobacteroides sp.
CTGAAGCTACCGAAATCGCCAAACTGGAAAGAAAGGACCTTGCGTCCTACATCTACATCGGTTCACCTACCGCTCAATATCAGAGCCAGTATGGTACCGAATCAAGAATCCAGCTCAACGATTCCTTCAAGACCACCAAGGACATCCGAGACTTCATTGCAGCAGAACGCGAATCTTTGAGTGAAGCTGACCGCCAGCTGATGCAAGTGTCAATCAAGGCAGACGAAGATGCAAGAATGGGTATTATCACAGATGTAAAGCAGGAGCTCAGGCGCTGCTCGGCACTGAAGATAATGTACGCAGCCAGAAAGGCCGGCAAGTAAACCCATCACGATATTGAAATCGGGCGACCCCGAAGCGAAAGCTTCCCGGTCGCCTGGTTTTATATAGGTATACCTGCCAAGCATTTCGGTACTATCAATGTTTTTTTCTATATTTGTACGATATAAACGTAACAGACAATGAGTTCAATCGCTAGAAGTAAAGTCAGGGACCTCCTGAAGGCAAAAGCCGGAGTGGAAGTGCTCGCCAAAGGATGGGTAAGAACAAAAAGAGGAAACAAGCAGATCAAGTTCATCGCTCTGAATGACGGATCCTGCGTCAACAACATACAGGTCGTGGCCGATGTCGAAAAGTTCGACGAGACTCTGCTCGGCCGAATCACGACAGGTGCCAGCATCTGGGTCAAAGGACAGCTTGTGGAATCAGTGGGAAGCGGTCAGGCCGTGGAAATCCATGCAGAAGAAATCGGCGTGTACGGTGACTGTGACCCGATGAAATACCCCATCCAGAAAAAAGGCGCAACGCTGGAATATTTCCGTACCGTCGCTCATCTGCGCCCGAGGACAAATACCTTCGGGGCAGTGTTGAGAATCCGCCACTCAATGGCCTTCGCAATCCACAAATTCTTCAATGACAAGGGATTTGTCTACCTCAACACTCCGCTCATCACCGAATCCGACTGCGAAGGAGCAGGCCAGATGTTCCAGGTGACGACCCTGGATCTGGAGAAGCCGCTTCCAAGAAACAAGAAGGGGGAAGTCGACTACAGTGCCGACTTCTTCGGAAAGCAGACAAGCCTTACCGTCAGCGGCCAGCTCGAGGGAGAGCTCGGTGCCACGGCACTTGGTGAAATCTACACCTTCGGCCCTACTTTCCGCGCTGAGAATTCCAACACTCCAAGACACCTCGCAGAGTTCTGGATGGTGGAACCGGAAATGGCCTTCTATGACATTGAGGACAACATGAACCTCGCCGAAGAATTCATCAAGTACCTGGTAAGGTATGCCCTCGAGAACTGTTCCGAGGATCTTCAGTTCCTTAACGACAAGTATGACCCGGAGCTTATCGGCAGGCTCAACAGCGTGATCGGTACTGACTTTGTCAGGCTTGAATATACTGAGGGAATCCGGATACTCGAAGAGGCCGTCAAGAACGGTACCAAGTTCGAGTATCCTGTCTATTGGGGAGTTGACCTTCAGAGCGAGCACGAAAGATACCTCGTTGAGAAACATTTCCGCAAGCCGGTTATCCTGACAGGTTATCCTAAGGAAATCAAAGCCTTCTACATGAAGCAGGATGACAACGGCAAGACTGTCCGGGCAATGGATATCCTGTTCCCGAAGATCGGAGAGATCATCGGCGGTTCAGAAAGGGAATGGTCGCTGGAGAAACTGGAAAACAGGATTGACGAACTTGGCATGAGCAGGAAGAACCTTGAATGGTACATCGACACCAGGCGCTTCGGTTCCGTTCCTCACAGCGGTTTCGGACTCGGTTTCGAGAGATTGCTCCTCTTCGTTACAGGCATGTCAAACATCAGGGACGTGATTCCATTCCCGAGAACACCGAAGAACGCTGAATTCTAGTAAACAAAGTAATATGCTGGTGATAGGAATAGCCGGTGGTTCCGGCTCAGGAAAAACTACTGTTGTGAATGCCCTGAGGAACATCCTCAAGGAGAAGGTGGTTGTCATACCCCAGGACTCATACTACAAAGACTCGAGCCACATTCCGATGGAAGAGAGACAGCAGATCAATTTCGACCATCCGGATGCAATCGACTTTGACCTCCTCTGCAAGCATCTTCAGGAACTGAAAGAAGGCAGGGCGGTGGAGCAGCCAATATATTCCTACATCACATGTTCGCGTTCGAAGAACGAGACCGTCAGGGTCGAGCCGGCAGAGGTCATAATCGTTGAAGGTATCCTTATTTTCTGCTGCAAGGCCCTGAGGGACCAGATGGACATCAAACTTTTCGTTGACGCCGACGATGACGACAGGCTGATGAGGGTGATGGCAAGGGATATCCTGGAAAGGGGTAAAACCGTCCAGACCGTCATCGAGCGCTACACCAAGACAGTGAAGCCGATGTTCCTCCAGTTCATCGAACCCGGCAAGAGGTACGCCGACATCATCATCCCTCAGGGCGGCCACAACAAGGTCGCAATCGATGTCATTGCTGCGACAATCGAGAAATCATTGAGAAAACAGGAAGACTGAAAGGAGCTATCAGATGGCAATGGACGCAGAAGACAGGGCTGGACTGTACATCACGGTAATATTTCATCTCGTGGTGGTGATAGTGCTGCTCGTCTGCCAGCTGGGTGCCGCCATCAAGGGAGAAAACACTTTTGTCCTGGACTTCAGTAAACAGGAGGAAATCGAGAAAGAGAAGGAAGAACAGGACTTCAAGGAAAGTGTCAGCCAGAGGCTCGACGAACTGATTGCAACCAGCGCAGGAACCCCTATCAGGAACATTGCCGTGGACAGGGGCTCTGCCTTGAAGGACGACAGGAACACTGACGCCGAACAGCTCTACAAGGATGCCGAGAAACTCGCCCGGGACCTGAAGAACGGTTTCAAGGTGGATGAGCCGGACGATGACTATGTAGCTGTGGACAAAAAAGGCAGGAATGAGGAAAAGTCCACCGGACAGAGTTACAGCGGACCTTCGGTCGTTTCCTACGAACTTGAAGGAAGAAAGGCCAGCAGGCTATCGATTCCGGCCTACCGATGCATGGGCTCGGGTCATGTCACCGTCCTGATTACCGTTGACCCTTCAGGCAATGTGATCAATGCAAAAGTACAGGACGGAGTGTCATCCGATGACCGCTGTCTCCGTGATTTCGCCATAAGGGCCGCAAGGCTCTCCAAATTCTCGGTCTCAAAGACCGCTCCGGCAAGACAGATGGGAAACATCGTTTACATGTTCGTTGCCCAATAGGCAAACTTATCGGTTATGAACAGAAAGACTCTGATAATATCGGTGATATTGGCTCTTGCCTGCATGGCAGGACTCATCTTCGCTGTTTCCAGACTGTACTCCGAAAGGTCTGAGGCTCCTTCTTCCAGCAAGACCAACACCCATTTCATCGAAGACCACAGACTTATTGAGGCAGTTCCTTCCGATGCCGCCATGGTCTTCTGTTTCAAGGATTTCAGGAGAGCCTGCGAATATCTTGGAGACACTTCTGCCGTCTTCCGCAAACTCGCATCCGACAAGTTCAACTTCATAACTGAGGAATCCTACGCAAGCCTCCGGAAATCGAAAGCCATCCTTTCTACCCATTTCAGCAGGGATCTTCCGCCCCTGCTAATTGTCAGCTGCCCTCCGGGAGCAATAAAGGAGGCCGCCGATTCTGCCTGTGCGGCAGACACATCCTACGATGTGCGACGTTTTGTCGGAGCTGCCACCCTCAACGGCCTTTCCTGGCGTATAGACCGGAATCTTATTCTCCTGTCCACTTCAGAGACAGTCATCGCTTCATCGGTAAGGCATCTCAAGGAGGGCCATTCGGTACTCGAATCCAAAGGTTTCCCGGAGGTTGCATCGAAGATGTGCGACGATGACGCCCTGTTATTCAACAATGCCTACAGCGCCAACCTCTTCGACAATTTCATCGGCAAGAAGCACAGGAAGGTGGCCGACTTTGTCAGGGAGCAGTCGGACTGGACAGGATGGAGCATCTCGAAACACGGTACTGGCGGAGTCACGATGCGCGGAGAAATCCTCTACAGTGATGACCCGGCATATTACATGAATATCCTGGAGTCCACCGCGTGCACGTCAACCGTAGCAGAGGCTGTTCCGGCAAGCGCGATGTTCGTTGCATCCCTTCCTGTGAAGAGTTTCAGCAGGTATCTCAAAGCCCACAGGAATTATCTCGACTCAAAGATAAGGCTCGAAGGCTTCGAGGCCGAACTGGCCAACCAGAAAAAGACTTACGGCGAGAATGCCGAGGAATGGGGCGAAAAACTGGACATCAAGGAAGTAGCCCTGCTTGAAATGAGTTCCCAAGACGAGACCCATCCGCTCCTCCTGGTAAAATCCGGGAGCCACAAGGCCAGGTATGACAGCATCCGCCCGGGTTATTTGCGTTGCCTGTTCGGAGAGATATTCACTGCCGGGCCGGAAGACTCATGCGCCGTCAACGGGGACTGGCTTGCAATAGGCAGCGCCGCCTGCGTGAGACAATATTCACAAAGGTTTTCCGCAGAAGGAAGCCTGCGCGAACGTCTGGCCGACAACGGCCTTTCCGAAAGACTGCCAGCAAAAGACTGCGGATTCTGGGGATATTACTGCATGAACGAAGACCCTTCGTTGACTTCGAATTTCAGCAGGAATATGGCGGCCGGCTGCAAGGATATCCTCCGGGGAGCCCAGTTCGTGCCTGTAACTCTTGCTGCCTACAAAGGTGAATATGGCATGAGCCTGTCTTTCAGTCTGGACAGGACAGCCGTTACGAAAATGAAGGTCACAAGCGCATCCGAGGTTGCAGACACATCGATTGCAGTTCCAGAGGGCCCTTTCAAAGTCCGTAACTGCCTCAGCGGGGAGATGAACACGCTCTACCAGAATTCCCACCTGTCCATCTGCCTCAAGGATGAGAACGGCAAGGACCTGTGGGGAGTTCCTTTCAAGGAGAAGTTCTGCGGCTTTGTCCAGGAGGTCGATTACTTCAACAACGGCAAGATACAGTTCCTTTTCGCAGCCGGAAACAAACTCTACCTGATAGACCGCCTCGGAAGATTCGTAAGCGGCTTTCCGGTGGACCTGGGCAAGAGAGTTGCACTGGGACCTGTTGTCCATGACTTTACAGGAGCCAAGGGATACACCGCGATGCTGCTGTTCAGGGACAACACCGTCGGCTACATCGACCTCCACGGGAGGAATGCCTCCGGATGGAAGGGCATCACGTCTGGCGAAACCATCAAGTCCGTACCCGAACTGCTTGAGGCGGATGGCAAGAGATACTGGATTGTAAGGACTTCCAGGCAGGCGATGCTGTACCCTTTCGATGGAGGGGAACCGTTGATAAAAGGCGAAGGCAAGAAGCTCATCCTTCCCGACAGCCAATTCACCCCGGACGGTGGGGATACCTTCCGGGCCAAGTGCTATGACGGCAAGGAGCGGGCTTTCGGCATAACAATAAAAGAAAACAAATAATCCGGTCATATGAGTGAATTCAAATTCCAGTCAGTAAACAAACTGCTTGAGGAAAGTTTCAGGAAGAATTGGGAGAGGCCAGCCCTGTCCAACTATCAGGGCATCACCCTGTCGTACAAGGATGTGGCAAGAAGAATCGAGAAGCTGCACATCGCTTTCGAAAGGTGCTTTCTCCACAAAGGCGACAAGGTTGCCATCTGCGCCAGGAACCAGGTGAACTGGGGCGTCAGTTTTCTGGCTTCCATGACATACGGCGCAGTCTGCGTCCCTATCCTCCATGAATTCAAATCAGGCAACATCCACTATCTGGTCAACCATTCCGGAGCGAAAGTCCTTTTCGTGGACGACGTGATCTGGGAGGGGCTCAACATCGAGGAAATGCCTGACCTCTATGCCGTTGTGCAGATAAACACCTTCAAGCTCCTGTACGCCCGCAACGAAAGGATCGTCGAGAGCAGGGAACATATGAATGAATATTTCGGCAAACGCCACCCGAACTCATTCGAGCCGGAGGATCTATGCTACTACAGGGACTCCGCAAATGAGCTTGCCCTGATCAATTACACCTCGGGAACTTCCGGCTTTTCAAAAGGTGTAATGATACCTTACCGGGCCATTCTTTCGAATATTCAGTTTGCCATGGATGCCATGCCTGAACTCAACAACAAGTCGAACGTTGTCTCGATGCTGCCGTCAGCCCATATGTACGGCCTGATGTTCGAGTTCCTCTACGAGATGACCATCGGCATGCATGTCCATTTCCTGACAAGGACTCCAAGCCCGAAGATCATCATGCAGGCTTTCGAGGAAATCAAGCCGAACATCATCATTGCTGTCCCTCTCATCATCGAGAAGGTCTACAAGTCCAAGATCCAGAAGATGGTCGAGAAAGGCGGCCTTAAGACCCTCCTGAAGCTTCCTGTCATCGACAAAGTCATCCAGAAGAAGATCCGCACCGAACTCTGCAATGCTTTCGGCAACCAGTTCATCGAGGTCATAATGGGCGGAGCCGCTTTCAACAAGGACATTGAGAAGTTCTTCTTCAACATCGGCTTCCCTTACACTGTCGGCTATGGGATGACCGAGTGCGCCCCGATCATAACCTATGCCCACTTCGACGACAAGAAACTCTATTCCTGCGGCAAGGCTGCACTGAATATGCAGATACGCATCGACTCCGAAGACCCGCAGAACATCGAGGGCGAAATCCAGGTCAGCGGTCCGAATGTGACACTCGGCTACTTCAAGAATCCTGAGGCAACCGCTGAACTTTTCACGGAGGACGGCTGGCTCAGGACTGGCGACATGGGTATCATCGATGCCGATGGCTACCTGTTCATCAGGGGACGCTCCAAGTGCATGATTCTCGGGCCGAACGGACAGAACATCTATCCGGAGGAGATAGAAGCTGTTTTCAATTCTGAAGCCTACATCGTCGAGTCTCTTGTCATCGAAGACAACTCCGGGCTTACGGCGCTCATCTATCCGGACTATCACCAGGGAGAACTCGAGGGCATGGACCGTACTGCCCTTGAACAGGCAATCTCGGATCTTCTTCCTACCATCAACAAGACACTTCCGAACTATGCCCAGGTCAGGAAGATCGAATTCATGCCTGAGGACTTCGAGCGCACCCCTAAACGCAGTATCAAACGCTACCTTTACCAGAGATCAAAATAATGGAAAAATTCGATCACCGGTATCTGGAGATGGCCGAAGTCTGGGCCCGCAACTCCTACTGCAAGCGCAGGAAGGTGGGTGCTCTTCTGGTCAAGGACAGGATGATTATCTCCGACGGCTACAACGGAACCCCATCGGGATTCGAAAACCAATGCGAAGACGAGTCCGGGGCGACAAAGCCGTACGTCCTGCATGCAGAAGCCAATGCCATCACAAAAGTTGCCAAATCCGGCAACAACAGCCTCGGAGCGACACTTTTCGTGACTGCTTCGCCCTGTCTGGAATGTGCCAAACTGATCATCCAGGCAGGAATCAAAAGGGTTGTCTACAAAGACGAATACCGCCTGACAGACGGAATCGACCTGCTCAGGAGAGCCGGTGTTGAAGTGGAAAAGATTGACTGACAATGAAGAAACTTTATCCTTGGATAATTGCCCTGCTGGGAATCATCATCGGAGTGCTCGGTACACTCTCTTTCACAGCCTTCAACCAGAAACGGTCAGGGCTGAAAGTCAATGCCCGTGACTGGAGCAAACTGAATCTTGTAATGGAACAGATTAGCCTCAACTATGTTGACACCATCGACACGGAGGCTGTAAGCGAAGCAGCCATAGTAGCGGCACTGTCGGAATTGGACCCTCACTCGGTGTACATGCCGCCGGTGGAACTGAAGGATGCAGAAACCGAGCTCGCCGGCAATTTCGACGGAATCGGAATCCAGTTCAATGTTCCGAACGACACGGCAATAGTGCTGGAGGTAATTCCAGGAGGTCCTTCCGAGAAAGTCGGACTGAGGAAAGGAGACAGGATCCTTAAAGTCGATGACAAGGTTATTGCCGGAGTCAGCTGTCCTCAGGACAGCATGGTAAGGAGGATGAAGGGTCCTGCAGGAACCAAGGTCAAAATCACAGTGGGCAGGGGCAAGGAAGAGATTCCATTCGAAATCAAGCGAGGAAAGATACCTGTACATTGTGTGGATGCCAGTTTCATGGTCAATGACACTACGGGCTATATCCGGCTTTCAAAATTTTCGAGGAACACCTATACGGAGTGTCTGGAAGCCGGACAGAAACTTCTCGGCCAGGGAATGAAGCACCTGGTCTTCGACCTGAGGGACAACACCGGAGGCTACCTTGATGAAGCATTGTTGCTGAGCAACATGTTCCTGGAAAAAGGCAGGGAGATAGTGTACATGCAGGGACTTCACAGGGAAAAGAAGGGATTCAAAGCCGATGGGACCGGTATCCTCAAGGATGTCAGGCTCACCGTAGTTATCAACGAATCATCGGCCTCCTCAAGCGAAATTTTCGCAGGCGCAATCCAGGACAATGACAGGGGCACCATTGTGGGCAGAAGATCATTCGGCAAAGGTCTCGTCCAGGAGCCTGTCTTCTTCAGCGACGGTTCGGGCATCCGCCTGACAGTTGCAAGATTCCACACGCCGTCCGGAAGGTGCATCCAGAAGCCTATCAACGAAGACTATTCGATGGACATCTACAAGCGGTACTCAGACGGAGAGATGTACGAGGCAGACAGCATCAAGGTGGATTCCACGCTTGCCTTCAAGACCTTGTCCGGCAGGACAGTCTTCGGAGGAGGAGGCATAGTCCCTGATGTGTTCGTTCCTCTCGACACGACCAGGGCAACTTCATTCTACATCAAAATAGGAAAGAAAGCCACCCAGATGAGATACGCCTCAGCCGTATTCGACAAATATGCGGACAAACTCGAGGGGATTGATGACTATGCCGCTCTCGAGGATTTCCTCGACAAGCTGGACATTCCTTCAGGTTTCAGGGAATATGCCGCCAGGATGGACGGCATCACTGCCACGCAGAAAGAATGGGACGAGACGGCAAAATACCTTCTCCCCCAGATCCGCGGCCTGATAGGAAGATATTCAAAACTCGGGGAGAACGCCTACTACAGGATGAACCTGAGCGTGGACAACACGCTCAGGAAAGCTATTGGACTGGACTGACGTAGTCGGCAACATCCTTGGCATCCACAGGATTTCCACCCAGTATCATAAGGCGCTCGACCACATTGCGCAGTTCCCTGATGTTGCCAGTCCAGTTCATTTCCTGAAGCCTTGCTATGGCGTCGGGACCGAATGTCTTGGCCGGCATTCCGGATTCAGCGCTTATCTGCTTCACGAAATGCTCGACAAGCAGAGGAATGTCATCCTTTCTCTCGTCAAGGGAAGGCACATTGATGACAATCACGCTGAGGCGATGGTACAGGTCCTCCCTGAAATTGCCTTTTTCGATTTCAGCCTTCAGGTTCTTGTTGGTTGCAGCAACAACCCGGACATCGACCATGATGTCCTTGTCACTTCCGACCCTGGAGAGTTTCTTTTCCTGCAGGACCCTGAGGACTTTAGCCTGGGCGGCAAGACTCATGTCACCAATTTCATCAAGAAAAAGAGTACCATGGTCAGCCTGCTCGAACTTGCCCTTGTGTTGCTTGATGGCTGAAGTGAAGGCACCCTTCTCATGACCGAACAGTTCGCTCTCGATGAGTTCGGAAGGGATTGCCGCGCAATTGACCTCAACATAAGGCATGGCACTTCTGGTACTCATCTCATGGAGGCTCCTGGCCACAAGTTCCTTTCCGGAACCGTTGGGGCCGGTGATGAGGACCCTCGCATCGGTAGGTGCCACTTTGGTTATGATGTCCCGGACATGCCTGATTGCCTCTGACTCCCCGACCATCTTGTGGCCATAGACCTTCTTCTTGAGGGACTTGTTCTCAGCCACAATCTGGGTGCGCTCAGTAGCATTTCGGATAGTAATAAGGATTCTGTTGAGATCCAGGGGTTTCTGAATGAAATCGAAGGCTCCTTTCTTGATGCATTCGACGGCGGTGTCGATGTCACTGTGCCCGGACATCATCACAACAGCTGCCTCTTCCCCATCACTGATCAGTTTGTCCAGGACCTCCGTGCCGTCCATTCCGGGCATCTTGATGTCACAGAAAATGACACCGTACTTTTCCTTTTCAACCATTGACAGGGCAGTCGCCCCATCCTCAGCCACTTCGACTTCATAACCCTCATCCCCAAGAACTTCCTTCAGGGAGTTCCGGATGGCTCTCTCATCATCTACAATAAGTATCTTCATGTCAAAACAGTTATCGGGCAAGAAGCCCACAAGTTCAGATTATCACAAATATCGGACAAATTTCATTAAAAAATGATAATTTTGTGATATGAACATTCCAGATATCATCATAGCCATCGACGGCTACTCCTCCACCGGCAAGAGCACCGTTGCCAAAATGCTCGCAAAAGAATATTCCCTGCTCTATCTCGATTCGGGCGCAATGTACCGCGGGATCACCCTGCATGCCATTGAAAACGGCATGACGAAGGATGGAGCCATCGATGAGGAGGCCCTGCGCAAGGCTCTCCCGTCACTCGGCCTTGATTTCAGGGTCACCCCGGAAGGTAATGCAACCTTTCTCGGAGAACGCTGCGTGGAGAAGGACATCCGAAGCCTTGAGGTCTCATCCCTGGTGAGCCCGGTGTCCGCAATTCCTTTTGTAAGGGAATATGTTGACGCGAAACTCCACGCTTTCGGAGAGCGCAAGAGGGTTGTGATGGATGGAAGGGACATCGGAACGACAGTCTTTCCTGATGCAGAACTCAAGGTGTTCATGACTGCTTCGGCCGAGGTGAGGGCCAGAAGGCGCTACGACGAGATGGTTGCCAAGGGTCAGGCTCCGACAATGGAAGAGGTGATGAAGAATCTGCTGGAGAGGGACTACATCGACTCCCACAGGGAGGTCTCCCCTCTCTCACGGGCGTCTGACGCATTCATCCTTGACAACTCAGAAATGACCCTCCACGAGGAAATCGTCTGGTTCGAAGGACTCATCAAGGGCCGGTTCGGAATTCTTGAATAGCGGATGGAGAAAATGGGGAAAGGACTCTCGGTGGAAATCGAGAAACATTCCGGATTCTGCGGGGGTGTAATCAGGGCAATCGGCACTGCCGAGCGGTATCTGAAGGGGAACGGAGGCACTTTGTACTCCCTGGGCGCCATTGTCCACAACGAAGCCGAACTGCACCGCCTCCAGGGGATAGGGCTGGTGAGCGTCAGCCTCGAGGAAATTCTGGAGATGGACAGCCGGGGTGACAAGGCAAGTCCGCTGCTCATCAGGGCACACGGCGAGCCACCTTCAACATATTCACTTGCGCGCAGACTTGGCATCAAGGTGATTGACTGCACGTGTCCTGTCGTGCTCCGCCTGCAGCAGGACATCAAGGAGGCTTACCTCAGGCTCAAGCCGCTGGGCGGGCAGATCATCATATTCGGAAAAATCGGGCATGCAGAGGTCCTCGGCCTCGTCGGGCAAACTGACGGGGAAGCCATTGTCGTCGAGAATCGCCAGATGCTGGAAGGGTTTCTGGCTGAGGGCAGAATCGACATGGATAAACCCCTTGCAGTCTTCTCGCAGACCACAAAGAGTCCTTCAGAATATTCAGAGATATGCCGTATCCTCAGTTCCCGGGCATCCGTCGCGCCCCAGATCCACGACACAATCTGCTCACAGGTCGCCTTCCGGCATTCTGAGCTTTCCTCCTTCGCAAAGGAGCACGATGTCATCATCTTCGTGACCGGGACAGACTCCTCAAACGGCAAGGTGCTGTCCAACCTCTGCCGGAGCAACAATCCAAGGACCTGGAACGTGACCTCCCCCGGGGAGATTGACCCGTCGTGGTTCAAAAATGGCGAGCATGTAGGAATATGCGGGGCCACATCCACCCCGCGCTGGCTGCTGGATGAGGTCGCCTGCGCCGTCACAAGCCTCTGACAGCAAGATATTTTTGCAATAAAGGCGGCAAATCACTAAATTCTTGTCTTTGACACTTTGATTTTGTCGGCGTTAGCGTCATTCAAGTATAGTTGTTGGAGGGGATCGAGAAATCGTACAGGATATGTGCGAGTTCAGTTCAAGGCTCAATCTGAACCGCCCGAGGACTAAGTTCCTTATCGGACCAACAGTCGGTTGTTCCGCTCGCTGCTCTTGCTCCACAACCGCCATCTCGCCGTGCTGGTCAGTCCCCAAAAATACATCAGAAAATTTTCTGGCAAACTACCGATTCTGTTGTTATTCTTGAATCAATTTATCATATTTGAGAAAGTCAACCTCAAGCCCTTATGAAGAAAAGCCCCGCCATACTGTTCCTGCTGCCGCTT
>JBJFDD010000013.1:0-3338 GCA_051889815.1 Candidatus Cryptobacteroides sp.
AGGACACATCTGAGAGTGTCCTGCGGGATACCGAGCATCATCAGGCTCTTCCTGAGACTTCTGTAGCTGACTCCGGCATCAATCAGGATAGCGTTGGCTCCATCGCTGAGAAGATAGCAGTTGCCGCTGCTTCCGCTCGAAAGACTGGCAAATTTCAACATCACTTTTCCTCCTCACAGTATTTGGAAATCACGACATAGGCCTCATTGACGCCGAGTTCTCCAGCCCGCGACAGGTCGATGCATCCCTTTTCCTTGTCCTTGAGGAAAATCAGGACAAGCCCCCTGTTGTAATACGCGTCACCCATGTACGGGTAGAGCGAAATTGCCTCGGTGTAGCTGCTGACGGATTCGACAAGTTTGCCGGAAAGGCAGTAGAGATTGCCCAGGTTGAAATGGAAATACGGAATGCCAGGGAGGAGCCGGTCGGCGGCCTGCATGTCCCCAATCGCCTCGGAGTAGTCATAGGTACGGGTTACCCTGTCCCTTACCCTGGCCCTGGTGGTTCCCTTGTCATCCATGGTCAGCGTCTGGACATTGTTTTCTATCGAGGAGATGAAATCTATCATCTCGGCGCGGAGCACACCGCGGTTGAGAAGATAGAAGGCCTTGTAGTATTCTGCATATTCACCAGAAGCGGTGGCAGCGACCGCCTGGTCGAAAAAGCCCAGGGCCGCAGCGTACTGCTTGCCATTGATGCTGTTGAGTCCACGGAGGAACATCCTGTCCGCGTCCGTCATCGAATTGGATTCTCCCGCAGCCAGGTAGGTGTCCCCGAAAAGGGAGGACTCGATGTCCCCAAACGGGGCGGATCTTGACAGGGAGTCCGAATTCGTGATGGAAATCATTACCGGGGCATCCGAGATGAACTTGTCAAGGAGAGGATGCTCGTAGCGGTGCTGCAATGCCATGTTGACATTGTCCCTGCGGTCTGTCATCACGAACTTGTACAGCGGTTTGAGACGGATGTTGATGTCCCTGTCCTGCAGAAGTTCATTTTCGAAGCCCTTCTTTGCGAAATCCGCATCCAGGGCAAGCAGGGCACTGTACTTCCGTGTCGTGTCGGCAAAGGAGCCTTCATCCGTGGCATTCTTGTCACGGTAGTCCTTCACCTTCTTCTGTGCGGTCTCATAGTCCTGTTTGGAAGACTTGGTCCGTCCCAGCATATTCTTTACATAGGACCTGTTCATGTAGGCTTTCGCGAAGTCGGGGTACAGTTCGATTGCCTTGTCGTAGTCGTCAAGCGCATCCAGCCAGCGTCCCATCTCACAGAAATATGACGCCCTGTTGAAATAGGCCAGGACATTGTCGGGATTGATGCTGATCACATGGTCCATGTCGGCAAGAGCTTCCTCGAAATTGCCGATCCTTGCATTGATAAGGCTCCTGTTGTAGAGGGTGAGGGCATTGCCCGGTTCGTCCTTGAGAACCCTGTCGAAATCCCGCATCGCGGAGTTGTAGTCATTCAGTTCAAAGTACATCAGGGCCCTGTTGAAATAGGCGAAGGTATTGGTGGTGTCCAGGCTGATTGCCTTGTCCATGTCGTCTATGGCCTCCTGATAGTTCTTCAGGTCGGCATTGAGGCGCCCTCGCCTGATGTAACCCTCCGGATCGAAGCGGTCCAGCCTGATTGCCCTGTTGTAGTCGTCAAGGGCGGCGGTGGTGTCGCTGAGGAAAAGGTAGCTAGCTCCCCTGTTCAGATAGGCCGAGGGGTCATCCGGTTCCTTGACGATGTAGTAGTTGAAATCCTCCACCGCCTTGTCGAACTGCCGGGAGAGGAAATATGTCACCCCGCGGCTGTAATAGAGACCGTTCAGGCCGGGACGCAGGGACATCGCCTTTTCGAGGCTTTCGAGTGCTTCCTCATACTTCCCGCTGCGGCTAAGGGTGATGGCCCGGAAATGATAGCCGTTTGTAAAGACCGGGTTCAGACGGACCGAGGTGTCGAAATCCGTCTGAGCCCCCCTGATGTCACCGAGGTTGTATTTGGCGATTCCGCGATAGAAGAAGGTCCAGCAGTCGGTAGAGTCAAGCCTTGCTAGTACATTGAAATGGGTAATGGCATCGGCATACCTGTTCTCGGAAAGGGCCAGCCTTCCCCTGAAGGCAAACACATCCTTGTCGTACTGCGCGGAGCACAGCACTGAAAGGCTCAGGAATGTCACAAGGGCAAGGAAAAACTTTTTCATTCTCGATAATTGTTGTAGAGCGCTCAGCCGGATTTACAAATATAGTAAAAGTTTTCACCGATTGCGATAATGAAGTTTACCAAAACTATGCCTATATTTGTAGATTATGAACAAAGTCGCATTGAAAACCATCCCGAAGCCGCTTCTTGCAGCAGTCCTCCTGCTGGCCTGTTCCGTCACCGGACTGTCCAGCGGGAAAGATGTCAAGACTGTACCTTCCGGCAGGAATGCCGAGAAGATTGTCACGGAGGAGGGGCTCCGCTCCAGCGTTGAATTCCTCGCAGACACCACCTTCGGAGGCAGGGAAACAGGTTCGAGGGGAGCATGTGAAGCAGCCTTATGGATCTGCAGATGCTTCAAGGATGCCGGACTCATGGCTTTTTCGGGAAGCTATTCCCAGTCCTTCAGCGCCGGAGGGAAGGTCGGCCGCAACATCATAGGCTTCATGCCCGGAGCCAGGAAATCGGAGAACGAGACCTATGTCCTGGTTGTCGCCCACTACGACACCTACGGGAAGCTGGACGGGAAGGTCATTCCCGGAGCCGACAGCAATGCCTCCGGAGTGGTCGCAATGACCAGCATCATAGCGATGTTCAAGTACATGAAGACTCTCGGAAGACTCTACGGAAGCAATCTGATCTTCCTGGCAACGGATGCCAAGGAAAAGAGCAGCGCAGGTGCCGAAGCATTCATGGCAGGTCTTGACGAAGGAATATTCAGGGATCCAGTCAACCAGAAGGTCATCGCCAAGAGGCAAATCAAGACTGTCGCAGTCCTGGACATCCTCGGAGCGACCCTGGAGCCTATCCACAAGGGGCGCAAGGACTATCTCATCATGCTGGGAAGCGCATCCGAAAGGTACGACCTCACAAGTGCGAACGGCAATCCCGGACTCGGGCTCGACTTGGGATTCGACTACTACGGGAGCAAGAGTTTCACGGACCTTTTCCACCACAGGAGCGGGGACCAGATGGTCTTCACCCGGCACGGAATGCCTGTCACCTACTTCACTTCCGGAATAACCCGCAAGACCAACAAGGTGGAAGATGATTCCGAAAGCCTCAACTACGAGGTGTTCCGGAAGAGGGTGATCCTGATATTCCATTGGCTTACAAAAATTCTCTGACAACCCTGCTTGAATCATGAAAGA
>JBJFDD010000014.1:0-3334 GCA_051889815.1 Candidatus Cryptobacteroides sp.
TGAAAAAGGTATCTGGGCAAGTGCTGTCAAGAGCCAGAATCTCCCTTGGATCAATGTCTGCGACGGTCTCGGAGTGGATTCCCCTGCTGCGATGAACTACAATGTGAGGGGGCTGCTTCCTGTCGCCTACGTCATTGTCGACGGTACTCTTTCCGAAAAGACAATCCAGGGTGAGAAGGAACTCAGAAACCTTCTTTCCGCCAACCTCAAATAGGAACAATCCCGGATAAGCATGAAAACAACAAGCAAGATGATGATGGCAGCATTCCTGCTGGCCTTCATGGCAACTGCCTCTGTCTCTATTGCCCAAACTCCGCAGAAGACACATCCGAAACCGGAGCAGATGACTCCGGGGATGACCGAATTCTGGGACCCTCAGCCCGCTGTGGTTGATCCTGGCACAGACTGTTCTGCCCCTTCTGATGCGATTGTGCTTTTCGACGGGAAGGACCTTTCCCAGTGGATGGCTGAAGACGGCTCGGAAGCTGGGTGGAAAGTCCATGACGGTGTAGTGACAGTTGTCAAGGGAAGCGCCGGAAACATCCGTACCAAGGCCGAATTCGGCAGTTTCCAGCTCCATCTGGAGTGGATGACTCCTGTCGGAATCGAAGGCGAGAGCCAGAGTCGGGGAAACAGCGGTGTCTTCCTCCAGGGACTCTACGAAGTACAGATCCTGGACTGCTATGGGAACGAATCCTATGCCAACGGAATGGTAGGCTCAATCTACAAGCAGCAGGCTCCACTTGTCAACCCGATGCGCAAGCCTGGAGAATGGAACAGCTATGACATCATCTACACGGCTCCGGTCTTCAAGGAGGACGGAACTTACCTCTACGAGCCCCGTGTGACGGTCCTGATGAATGGTGTCCTCGTCCAGAACAACACTTCCATCCGCGGTACTACGGAGTTCATCGGCCATCCGAGGGTCGTACGGCACGGCGACGGCCCGATTATCCTCCAGTCCCACGGCGATCCGAGCGCTCCTATCAGTTTCAGGAACATCTGGATCAGGAATCTGTAGCAATATTGAACCTATTGCTTGAAATAGTAAGGGCTTCGGCGCACAGAGATGATGCCGGAGCCTTTTCTGTCGGCCTGTCCCACAATCCTGCGTCCCCTGAGAGGGATGCGTGAATATGTCGTGGCATCGTTGGTCCTGACTACCTGCGAGGAGTGGATGAAGCGTCCGCCTCCGATGCATATTCCCACATGTGTGGCTTTCTCGGGTTTGTCCTCACTGGCCTGCCTGCCCCAGAAGATAAGGTCGCCCGGCATCAGTCCTGAATAGTCTGCGAGCTTTTCTCCGCAAGGAATCTGAATGTCCTCTCCTGTGCGGACCTGCTGCGAGGCGTTACGCGGGAGAAGGATTCCGTTGGCGAAGAAGACCGTTCTGGAGAGACCGCTGCAGTCCACGTTCTTGGTCGAGGTCCCTCCCCACATGTAGGGAACGCCGTTGAAACACTCTGCGGTCCGTACCAGGTCCATCCTGAACCGTCCCGGGTCGTTTTCCTGGGTCTGAAGCCTCTCGTCAGCCCAGGCCTCGAAATCAAGCAGCTCGCTTTCCCTGACATAACCTCTCTTCCCTGACGGAGTCTCGACTGCGAGGAATCCCTTCTTCCCGAGGGGCTTGCCGTTGTCCTTCAGGACCTGAAGCAGGATGTCTCCCAGCACGAGGTCGGAAATGAAGGCGGAATCCGGGGATGGTTCAGCGTAGATGTGGGTCAGGAGGGAGGTGCAGATGTATCTGGGGGACGAGAGCCAGAGGTCGATTTCCTCCCGGCTCTTGGGTGCAAGGCCCATTTCGTTGACCCATCCCACATAAGGCTCCGGAGTGCGGATTTTGACCCAGTAGCCGTCCCTGCCCAGGATTTCCACGACCGTGCCCATAAGTGCCTGGTCCCCAAGCTCGCCGGCATAGTCCGGAACCTCCCTGATCATGTTGGCTGACAGGTCCACGATTGCCATCTTCCCCGAGGGCAGGCCCTGGGCGGTGGCTGAGAGCGGCAGTATTGTCAGGATGGCCGCTAGAAGGATTGTGAGTGGTTCGTTGCGCATAGGAACGGAAAGATGAAGTGTTGAGGAATAGTTGTACAAATATAGACAATTGGTTAGTTTTGCAAAAACAGTTGTCAGGAATATGGTTTTTCCAGAAGGGAAGAGGTACAATACCTTTGTGGGTTACTATCGCCGCAAGTATGGGGAGAGGCTTCAGAAACTTGTCCTCGATGCCGGCTTTACCTGCCCCAACCGGGACGGACGGGTTGGAAGGGGAGGCTGCACATTCTGTGACAATGCTGCTTTCCATCCGGGCTACAGCGTGCCCGGAAAGCCACTGGCCGAACAGATTGATGAGGGCATCATGTTCCACAAGGGCCGCTATCCCCGCGCGTCCCGCTACCTGGCATATTTCCAGTCATATTCAAATACTTATGCTGACCTTGGGAAGCTGAAGGAACTTTACGAGGCTGCACTGGGGCATCCTTCTGTGGTCGGGATAGTGGTCGGAACGAGGCCTGACTGCGTGGATGAGGCGAAACTTGACTATCTGGCGGAACTGGGCCGTGGTACGGTTCTTCCCGGATGGAGGCGCACCCTCAAGGACGGCTCCAGTCTCACTTCTCCTGTTGTCGTCATCGAATATGGTATCGAATCCTGCTGCGACAAGACCCTTTCGAGAATCAACCGCGGACATGATTTCGAGTGCGCTGCCAGGGCTGTCCGCCAGAGTGCCGAAAGAGGCATCGACACGGGCGCCCATTTCATCGTCGGCCTTCCTGGAGAGACCCGGGATATGCTGCTCGACCAGTGCGCCCTGATTTCCTCGCTGCCACTTCGCAGCGTGAAGTTCCACCAGCTCCAGATAGTGAAAGGCACCCGGATGGAGAAGGAATTCGCGGAAGTCCCGGGGGACTTTCTTACCTTCGGGCTTGATGAATATGTCGGGTTCATGGCATCAATCCTAGAAAGGTTGCGCCCGGACCTGTACATCGAGCGCATTGCCGGCGAGGTGCCTCCCCGTTTTGTGACCCGGACTCCATGGGGGCTGGTCAGGAATGCCGACATCCTTCACATGCTGGACTCCAAACTTGAAGAATTGGATACATATCAGGGAAGACTGTACGGCAGGGGACTGTGAAGTACGCAAAAAAATGCTTATATTTGCCCAATTAAACTCATTGCAATGGCGAAGTTCGTAAACCGAGAGATTCCTGAAGGCCTCACCTTCGATGATGTGCTTCTTGTACCGGCACATTCCGATGTTATTCCCCGCGATGTCGACGTTACGACATTCTTTTCTGCGGACATCAGACTGCACACTCCGATCATTTCTGCC
>JBJFDD010000015.1:0-3314 GCA_051889815.1 Candidatus Cryptobacteroides sp.
CAAGTGGTAATAAAATTGACATATTACAAAAGTTTAGTTTATAGTACTATAAGTCATTAATATGGTTTTCAAAACATTTGAGGAGTCTCTCCGGACAGCGCACCGGCCGGCCGGTCTTCTTGTCAAGAAACCCGAGGACAACCTTGCCTTCGGCACACAGTACACCTTCCTGATTGTAAACGGCCTGGCCGATCTGGAGTTTGGCGGTCGGAAGTGTCTCGACTGTTGCGACAGCAGTCACCACATCTCCCATCCGGGCAGGATGACGGTAGCGGCAGTCAACAGAAACAATCGGGAATGTCACTCCATCCAGCTTTTCGCAGACTTCGATGGGGCAACCGCAGTCAACCATAAGGACAGTCCGCGCACATTCGAAGAAACGGATGTAATTCGAATGATGGACGATGCCCATCTGGTCAGTTTCATAGTACCTGACAGGGAAAGAAACCTCAGAACGTATCATAACAAAAATGTTACTGCTAAAAACAATTTTGTTTTACTGCCTGTTTCTCAGCGATTCCAGAGCCTTTTCGTACGCATCGATCTTTGCGAGGCTATCGGACTCCTTTTTGCGCTCCATCTCAACTACTTTGGCAGGAGCATGGGCGACGAAACTCTCGTTCGACAGCTTTTTGCGTACTGAATCGAGGAATCCTCTCTGATGTTCAAGCTCGCTTTCAATCTTGCGGATCTCTTCTTCCACGTTGATCATGCCGCCAAGAGGAATGAACATTTCCACGGTACCGATCATCGCTGAAACGCCCTCGGAAGTGTCTCCGAAACTATCGGCCAGACGGATGGAAGAGACATTGCCAAGCTTCCGGACAACAGGCGACATATTCATTGGGAAATCCCCCTTGAACAAGAGCTCAAGCTCTTCCTTCGGAGAGATGTTCTTCTGCTGGCGTGTCCCTCGGACAGTGTTGACAACCTCGCGGGCAATTTCAAAGTCACTGATCAGGCCATTGTCGACAGGTCCTGCCTGAGGAGTCCTTTCGAACATGATTGTGGCCCCTTCAGGACGTTCTGCCATTGACTGCCAGAGCTCCTCGGAGATGAAAGGCATGACAGGATGGATCATCTTGAGGAGTTTCTCGAAGAATATGCAGGTGGCATCGTAGGTAGCCCTGTCGATGGCCTGGCCGTAGGCAGGCTTCACGGCCTCAAGATACCAGGCGCAGTAGTCATCCCAGAAGAGTTTGTAGATTGTCATCAGGGCATCCGAAATCCTGAACTTGGAATAGTGGTCTTCAACAGTTGCAATTGCCTGGCTTAGCTTACTGTCGAACCACTTTACAGACAATGCGTTGACGTCACTCTGTTGAAGCGATTCATCAACAGACCATCCCTGCACGAGACGGAATGAATTCCAGATTTTGTTGCAGAAGTTGCGCCCCTGTTCTATCTGGGACTCATCGTAGAATATGTCGTTGCCTGCAGATGAGCACAGAAGCATTCCGATCCTTACGGCATCGGCGCCGTACTTGTCGATGAGTACAAGCGGATCCGGTGAATTGCCGAGGGTCTTGCTCATCTTGCGTCCGAGCTTGTCACGCACGATTCCGGTGAAATAGACGTTGCTGAAAGGTTTCTCTTTCATGAACTCACCGCCTGCCATTATCATCCTGGCAACCCAGAAGAAGATGATGTCAGGGGCTGTAACAAGGTCATTCGTAGGATAGTAGTACGCAAGGTCGGCATTCGGCTTATGGTCTGGATGACCCGGCATCTGCGGATCGAAAACGGAAATCGGCCAGAGCCAGGATGAGAACCAGGTGTCAAGCACGTCATCATCCTGCCTCAGGTCGGCAGCAGTAAGGGACGGATTGATCTTCCTGGCTGCTTCCAGGGCCTTTTCCGGAGTTTCTTCAACAACCACCTGACCGTCAGGAAGGTAATAGGCAGGGATTCTCTGGCCCCACCAGAGCTGCCGGGAAATGCACCAGTCATGGGCATTCTCCATCCAGTGACGGTAGATGTTGCGGTACTTGTCCGGTATGAACTTGATCTCGCCGGATTCGACGGCCTCAAGTGCCTGTGCTGCAAGGTCATCCATCTTCAGGAACCACTGCGCGGAGAGTTTTGGCTCGATAACGGCATCGGTCCTCTCGGAATAGCCGACAGGAGAAGTGTAATCCTCCACCTTCTCAAGACAACCTGCCTCTTCCAGGAGGGAGACAATCTTCTTCCTTGCGACGAAACGGTCCTCTCCCACAAGAATCCGGGCCTTCTCGTTGAGACGGCCATGGTCATCGATTATGTCAAGGACGGGGAGGTTGTGCCGGAGACCTATTTCGTAGTCATGGGCATCGTGGGCAGGAGTTACCTTCAGGCATCCTGTTCCGAAATCCATTTCGACATATTCATCCTCGATTACGGGTATCTCCTTGTTGATGAGAGGGATGATAACCTTCTTTCCCTTAAGCCAGAAATGCCTCTCGTCCGCAGGATTCACACAGATGGCGGCATCGGCCATGATGGTCTCCGGACGTGTCGTGGCAATGACGAGATACTTGTCGGTCGGATTGCCGTTGCCGTCTGAGATGTAGTAGCGGAGATGGTAGAAATGGCTCTTGGTGTCCCTGTGGATAACTTCGTCGTCACTGATGGCGGTGAGGGCGACAGGATCCCAGTTGACCATACGTACTCCCCTGTAGATCAGTCCTTTCTTGTAGAAGTGGCAGAATGTGGCGATTACTGCGGCGGAAAGGTCCGGATCCATTGTGAAACGGGTCCTGTCCCAGTCGCAGGATGCACCGAGTTTGCGGAGCTGGCGGAGAATGATGCCACCGTGTTCCTCCTTCCACTCCCACGCATATTTCATGAATTCCTCGCGGGTAAGGTCTTCCTTGGAGATTCCCATCCCCTTGAGCCTGGCCACCACCTTGCTCTCCGTGGCGATTGACGCATGGTCCGTACCGGGCACCCAGCAGGCATTCTTGCCGTCCATCCTGGCTTTCCTGATCAACACGTCATTCAATGTGTTGTTGAGCACGTGACCCATATGGAGAATACCCGTCACATTCGGCGGAGGTATCACTATGGTGTACGGTTCCCTTTCGTCAGGTTCCGAATGGAAGCACTTGTGTTCCAGCCACCATTCGTACCATTTGTTCTCAACTTCCGCCGGAGAGTACTTCGCGGAAAGCTCTTTTTTCTCGCTCATATCCATTATATCTACTTATATCCACATTCAAAGATTACAAATATAGCATTTTTTTCACTATTTTTGTCTTTGACGAAACACTACAGCATCAAATATGGAAGATAAAAAAGAAATCGGAATCGAGCTCAGGCCGGATGTCGGCCAGGGA
>JBJFDD010000016.1:0-3314 GCA_051889815.1 Candidatus Cryptobacteroides sp.
CAGTTTGGTAGTAAATTTTAACAAATAGCAGCAAATGAAAAGAATCCTGACACTTTCCGCCATTTTGATGCTGATGGCGATGACTCTCAGGGCACAGACGAGAGTAACCGGTGTCGTGACGTCCGCTGAAGACAATTCCCCAGTCGCAGGTGCGGTCGTCAGCGTTACCGGCAACACTTCCGTCTATGCCGTAACAGATGAGAAGGGACAGTTTACGCTCAGCCCGGTGCCTGCAGGTACAAAGACCCTTGACGTCAGCCTGGTAGGTATGGTCGGCAAGACCGTCCCGATTGCCGCGAAGATGCAGATAGTCCTTCAGCCTGACAAGGAGCTTCTTGAAGATGTCATGGTCCTTGCCTACACTACTGCCCGCAAGAGCAGTTTTGCCGGATCCGCCGTCCAGGTCAAGGCTGAAGCCATCGCAGACATCCCAGCAACCAGCTTTGAGAGTGCCCTTATCGGAAAAGTAAGCGGCGTGAGCATCACGACCCCTTCCGGCCAGGCCGGATCGACTTCCTCGATCAGGATCAGGGGCAACGGCTCTATGAATGCATCCAATGAGCCTCTCTATGTCATTGACGGAGTTCCTGTGATCAACGGAGATGTCGGACAGATGGGATCCTACATCGCAGGCGCAAGCAACAATGTGATGTCCACCCTGTCCACCAGCGACATCCAGTCCATCTCTGTCCTCAAGGATGCGGCAGCCTCTTCCCTTTATGGAAGCCGTGCAGCCAACGGAGTCATCATCATCACCACCAAGCAGGGACAGCGCGGAAGGCCTGTGGTCAACTTCAGAGCCTCCTGCGGCATCACCCCGTCCTGGGCAACCGGCAACTACGAGACTGCAACACCCCAGCAACAGGCCGACATGCTCTTCGAGGTTTTCTACGACTACCGCGAGCCGAAAGGACCGGCCGCTGCTGTTGAATATGCCCTCAAGCAGCTCAACAACAAATTCAACCAGTTCGGCTACCGGTTCGACGCCGACCCCGAGGGCGGGAGGTACCAGAGCGTGAAGATTTCTGAATATGAAAACTCCGGTCGCGGTGAAGGTATCTATTTCGACTGGGACGACGCACTGTTCAGGACAGCAGTCTACCAGAACTATGACCTTTCGGTCAGCGGCGGCAGCGACAAGAGTACCTATTACTCTTCCTTCTCCTACACCGACGAGCAGGGTCGTGTCAAGATCAACGGCTTCAAGCGCTTTTCCGGCAGGGTCAACCTTGGCCAGAAAGTCGGCGACCGCCTCGAGTTCGCCACCTCGGCAAGCATTTCCCGCACCGTAAAGAGCGGCTTCAACGACACCAGAAGCACCGGTTCCAACTATTTTATGCAGTCAAGGAACCTCCTCTTCCCGTTCTACTGGCCTACCACCGCGGACGGCGAGGAATGGACCGGCCGCTACGCTTCCTATGCCTACAATGCCCTTTACCAGAACAAGCATTGGGAGAACTCGACAACCAACCTCAGAATCAACGGTTCGGAGACTGTCACCCTCCACATCCTTCCGGGGCTTGACGCAAAGACAATCCTCTCCTACGACAACAACATCGTAAAGGACCACATCTATTTCAGCCCATTGCATTTCAACGGTGCCTCAAAGAATGGGCTTATCCACGAAATCCGCACCATCTACGAAAAGTTCGTCTCATCTTCCACACTCAATTTCAACCGTTCGTTCGGAGACCACAGCATAGGTCTCCTCGCAGGTTTCGAGGCAGAAAAGAGTGTAACCGACTTTTCCAGAGCCAGCGGCGAGAACCTTCCAACCACCTCGCTCCACACTGTGGCCACCGCTGGCACTACCGAGTCCAATGCCTACAACTGGGGCAACGCCCTCGTGTCCGTCCTCTGCAAGGCCGACTACAACTACGCCAGCAAGTACTATCTCTCGGCATCCTACAGAAGGGACGGCTCCTCCAAACTCAGTCCGGAGAAGAGATGGGGCGATTTCTGGTCAGTTTCGGGAGCCTGGAGAATAGTCAACGAGCCTTTTATGCGTAGCCTTCCTGCTGTCAGTGACCTGAAGCTCCGAGCATCATACGGTGTCAACGGAACCCTCCCGTCCGACAACTACGGCTACATGAATCTCATTTCATATTCAAACAAGTACCTCGGAGAGCCTGGCGGCATCATTTCATCCCTCGGAAACTATGAACTTTCCTGGGAAACCAGCTATGCGACAAACGTCGGTGTGGACTTCGGTTTCTTCGGGCAGAGGCTGACAGGAAGCGTTGAATATTTCAACAGAGATTCCAAGAACCTGCTCCAGAACGTTCCTGTTTCGACAACTACCGGTTTTTCAAGCATCCTGCAGAATGTGGGAGTTATCAACAACCATGGAGTCGAGGTAGAACTTGCCGGCGACATCATTGCCAGGAAGAATCTCACCCTTTCCGCCGGCTTGAACGCCGCATTCATCAAATCGTCGGTTACCAGCCTTTACGGAGGCGAGGAAATCATCTGGAACGACCCGACAGGTGGCGACAACCGCGCCAAGTTCATCTACAGGGAAGGTGAGTCCACCCGTGCCTTCTACGGCTACGAATGGGCAGGAGTGGATCCGTCCAACGGAAAGAGTGTCTACTACGCCAACAATCCTTCCCTTGATGCGTCCAAACTGCCGGATGGCTACTTCCTTTTCAACGACAGGATTGCCACCTACGACTACGGCAAGGCAAAGTATGTCATCATCGGTGATGCCATGCCGAAGGTCTCCGGCGGCTTCTTCACCAATCTCGCCGCTTATGGTTTCGACCTTTCGCTCAACTTTATCTACAAGATCGGAGGCAACATCTATGACGGCGCAGAAAAGGATGTGGCAGATGACGGTTACTACTGGAACAGGATCAGAAGCGCCTACTACTATCAGAACAGGTGGACCGAATCCAATCCGGACGGAACCCAGCCTGCCCTTTCCGGTTCTGACCTCGAGGATGCGATGCAGGCTTCCTCACGTCATCTTTACGATGCAAGTTTCCTGAGACTGAAGACCATCACCCTTGGGTACACTATTCCGAAGTCACTCCTGAAGAAGGTCAATGTCTCCAATTTGAGGGTCTATTTCACCGGAGGCAACCTGCTTACCCTCAAGGCCTATCCTATCGCTGATCCGGAAGTGGGCGACTACGGTACCCGCGGATGGGAAACCCCGCTTGGGAAGAGTTACACATTCGGTCTTGACATCAGATTCTAATCAAGTGGAGGAAAAGAAATGAAAATCAGAAACATAATACTCTCAATAGCAGCAGCCGCAGTGGCTCTTGCGGCAGTTTCCTGCGATGCTTTCCTGGACATGCAGCCATCCT
>JBJFDD010000017.1:0-3293 GCA_051889815.1 Candidatus Cryptobacteroides sp.
TTATTTGTTGTCGTTGGCTATCGGAGCGTCACTTACCGATGCAAAACCGCGAGAAGATAAGACCGAGGACTTCGTCGGGGGTGACATCGCCGAGGATGGTGGACATGTGGTGGATGGCTTGACGAAGGTCTTCGGCCAGGAGGTCGGGGGTCTGGTTGTTGATCAGGGATTTACGGACGGATTCGAGGGCTGAAGCAGCGTTTCTGAGTGCTTCAAAATGCCTCAGGTTGGTCACTATCGTTTGCCCAGAATTCATAGGTGAGTCGAACTGGGTCGAGACAAGCGATTTTTTCAGCTTATCAAGACCTTTTCCTGTATTAGCTGATATTTCCAACACAGTTACCTTGTAATCAATTTCTGAAACAATTTTGTTTATAACCGAAACATTTTTGTTAGCACCCGATATATCTGTTTTATTTGCCAAAATGAACAGTTTTTGATAAGAAAAATCGATGTGGCTGACGACATCAGAAATTGAAGTCCCAATTTCCTTTGCATCGGAAGTCAAATCGACCATTGCAAGGACAATTGATGATTGGGAGAGCTTTGAATATGATCGTTCGATGCCGATAATTTCAATCCTGTCAGTGGTTTCGCGAAGTCCGGCCGTGTCTATTATCCTGAACAGGTGACCTTCGATATTCAGCATCTCTTCGACGGTGTCGCGGGTGGTTCCGGCGATGTCGGAGACGATGGCGCGCTGCTCTCCGACAAGCGCATTAAGCAGTGTGCTCTTGCCGGAATTTGTCGCACCTACGATTGCGACCGGCACACCGTTCCGGATGGCGTTGCCATAGCGGAAACTGTCCGTCAGGGAATGTATGTGCCCGAGCGAAGAATCGAGCAGCTGCAGGAGCTTGCTCCTGTCAGCAAATTCGACATCCTCTTCGGAGAAATCAAGTTCCAACTCGAGCAGGGAAGTCATCTCCAGAAGGCTCTCGCGGATGGAGGAAAGTTCCTTTGAATATCCACCTTTGAGCTGGTTCACCGCCACTCGGAGAGAAGCCGAATTGCTCGAAGCGATAATGTCAGCAACAGCCTCAGCCTGAGCAAGGTCCATCTTGCCATTTACATAAGCTCTTCGGGTGAATTCTCCGGGCTCGGCCGTCCTGGCCCCGGCATTGCAGAGCTGTAGGACAAGTTCCTCGGCGATAAACGCGGAAGCATGGCAGGAAATCTCGACGGAATCTTCTCCCGTGTAGGAATGTGGACTCCTGAATATGCTGACCAGGACCTCGTCGAGCATCTGTCCGTCAGGATAGTGGGCCGAACCGAACCGTATGGTATTTGCAGCAGAAGATGCGACGGTGCCGGAAGCAAGTTTCAGAACCTTGTCAGAAATGGAGAAGGAATCCGGTCCGGACATCCTGATGACGGTTATGGCTCCCGTACCGGGCAAAGTTGCTGGAGCGACAATTGTATCATTCAAATCAAATTTCATATTCAAAAACCTATCTTGTTGCAAAAATAATCATTTCCGGGCAATAGCCGACGCATGAACGGGAAGCACTGAACCGGAGCCAGGGAGAAAAGAAGTACATACTATAGGAGCAAGGAAGAAGAGGGAGCACTGAACAGGACCAAGGGGGAAAAGAAGTACATACAACCGGAGCAAGGGAGAAAGGGAAGTGCATCCTAACCGGAGCAAGGGAGAAGAGGAAATCTTCAAAAAGAATAAACATTTCACAGGCAGGTATTGAGAAATCCCTCCGGTTTTGTTAATTTTGCAAAAATAAGGGAAAATGTACCGGACAATGAATGCACAGATCGCTTCAGCAGTCAGCATATCGGCTGACAGGTATTCTTTTCCTTGTTCAGGCACTTGACTTTGACCGTTTCCGCAAGGGAATGGTTTTTTTATTCTTCACTACATTACAGACAAGAAGATGACAGAAAGAAAAGGAGCAACACTCAGGCTGGAGAACGGAATGGAATTCCGCGGTTTCCTGTTCGGGTACGACAGCCCGACAGATGGGGAGGTAGTCTTCTCGACGGCCATGGTCGGCTATCCGGAATCGCTTACCGACCCGTCATATTCAGGACAGATTCTTTGCGTAACCTACCCTTTGATTGGCAATTACGGTGTGCCATCTGAAGGATTTGACGAGAATGGCATCTCGCGCAACTTCGAGTCGGAACGAATCTGGGTCAGGGGTATGGTGATCAGCAACTATTCCTTCGATTACAGCCACTGGGACGCGGTAAAAAGTCTTGACGAATGGATGAAGGAACAAAAAATTCCCGGCATCTACGGCATTGATACAAGGGCTCTTACCCAGCTTCTCCGGGAGAAGGGCTCCATGCTCGGAATGATTGTTCCGGACGGGACAGTGAAGGATTTCCCGGTGGATGACCCGAACCTCGAGAACCAGATTGCGAAAGTCAGCTGCAAGGAGATAATTGAATATGGCAACGGACCGAAGACTGTCGTGATGGTTGACTGCGGAGTGAAGCACAACATCCTTCGCTGTTTCATGCAGAGGGGAGTAAGGGTCATCAGGGTCCCGTGGGACTATGACTTCAACACCCTGGACTACGACGGACTCTTCATCTCCAACGGCCCGGGCAATCCCCAGTTCTGCAATGTCACTGTCGCCAACCTCCGCAAAGCGATGCAGTCGGACAAGCCGATTTTCGGAATATGCATGGGAAACCAGCTGCTTGCAAGAGCCGCCGGAGCCAACACGTACAAACTCAAGTACGGGCACCGGAGCCACAACCAGCCGGCCCGGATGGTGGGCACCAACAAGTGCGTGATCACTTCCCAGAACCACGGATTTGCAGTCGATGACAAGACTCTCGGCCCCGATTGGGAACCTTGGTTCGTCAACATGAACGACGGCACCAATGAAGGCATCCGCCACAAGACCAAGCCGTTCTTTTCAGTCCAGTTCCATCCGGAAGCTTCCAGCGGACCTACCGACACCAATTTCCTTTTTGACGAATTCATCAGCAAGTTATGAAGAACACAAACATAAAGAAAGTACTGATTCTGGGTTCCGGAGCCCTGAAGATCGGCCAGGCCGGCGAGTTTGACTATTCAGGTTCACAGGCCCTCAAGGCCCTCCGCGAAGAAGGCATCGAAACTGTCCTCATCAACCCGAACATCGCTACCGTACAGACCTCGGAAGGAGTTGCCGACAAGATTTATTTCCTTCCGGTAACCTCATTCTTCGTCGAGAAGGTGATTGCCAAGGAGCAGCCCCAGGGCATCCTCCTTTCATTCGGAGGCCAGACAGCCCTGAACTGCGGTGTCGAACTCTACGAGAAAGGAATCCTTGAAAAATACAACG
>JBJFDD010000018.1:0-3287 GCA_051889815.1 Candidatus Cryptobacteroides sp.
ATTGTCTCGATTGCACCCTTTCCCTCAAGGGTCTGCCTTGTGAGCGACACTATGGTGTCCTTTGCCCGAGAAAATGCTTCTCCGCTTCCAAGCGCTATCTCAAGCTGTTTATACTTCCTGTCGGCTTCCTCGAAGTCCGAGAAGCAGCCGTAGACTGCGTCCCTGAGTTTCTTGACCGAGGCCGCCACAGCAGTGAATCCAAGTGCGTTCTTCAGGATGCTGCCCATCTTCACCGCTGCGCCTTCAAGCGCGGAGAGTGAGTTCTTCGCAGAGTTCACGGCCTTCGTGATGTTGTCCTCTGCCTTTATGATGACTTTGGCCTGTGCCATGATGCCTCCTTTGATGCGGAAAAGCCCCGGAAAACACACCGGAGCTTTGTGAAATATCACCTGATTTCCATCCAAAACATTTGACAGCGGCATACCCGGGGGAGACTGGCCTAAAATTCTAGCAGACAAAAAATGCCAGCTCGGGTGATCTGTAGGCATGAAAGCCGCTGAAAAAGCGGATTAAAATCTTATTATTTTTATATATAATAAAGAATTAAGTTGCATTTTTGCCCTATTTATGCTACCATATACACATGGAATATGTGATAGGATTATGCAGACAGCAGATATCAATGGTGTCATTGGAGATGGCACTTGCCGGTGATTCTGCTGCCAGACTGATAGATTCCTTTGTGGAAAAGGTCATAAGAGGGAATGTTTCCTTCACCAGAAGCGAGCGACCGGTCAGGGGCAGGCCAGCCTATGATCCGATGAGCATGCTCAAGCTTTACATATATGGATATATGAACGGTGTTACTTCCTCCAGGAAGCTTGGACGCCTTACCGAAGTCAATATTGAGGTTAAATGGCTGGTCGGAAACCTCAGTCCCGACTTCAGGACCATAGCAGATTTCAGGAAGGAAAACTACCATGCACTCATAGATGTGTTCGCAAAGTTCCGTGAATTCTGCAATATAGATCTCGAGAAGGCTACCGGAAAGGATGTTTTCGGCGGATTCAAGTCAGTTGACGGAACCAAAATCCGTGCCGTCCAGTCAAAGGATGGCATTTACACTGCAAACAAGATCGATGACAGGATCGCAAATGATGAGTACCGCATTGAGGAAGCAAAGCGCTATCTTGAGGAACTGAAGTCTGCCGATACAGCGGAAGATTCTGAAAAACAGTCACTGGCCGTTGATATGGAGAAGGCTGAAAGAGCCCTTAACGGTTACATTGACAGAAAAGCAAGGCATGAGAACATAAGGAAGGAAATCGAACAGACCGGTGAGCAGTATGCCGAAAACGATCCTGATGCAAGGCTGATGAAGCATCATTACGGCGGATATGTACCGTCATTCAACGTACAGACAGCCGTTGACAGTGAAAGCCACATGATTGAAGCAGTCAATGTCACGAACAACTGCACTGACCACGGCCTCATCCTGAGTACCATAGAGAAGACGGACAGAAAGGATGATGCCATTGTTGAGGTTGTTGCAGATAACGGATATGAACAGCCGGAGGATCTTGCTGCCTGTCTTGAGAACGGAATCATCCCTAATGTCTGCCTTTCTGAAGTAAAGGATGAGAACGGAAACACGTTCCAGAAAACGGACTGTGAGGTTACTTACGACTATGAACCAAATGAGGTAAGTGAAGAGGAAAGGCAGTCCACAAGACCTGAAGATATTTCAAAATGCCTTCATGCCGGTATTGTGCCTGACTGTTACAAGGACCAGTTTGAGGTGGTTGCCGATGAAGACGGCAATCCTGAAGTAAGGGAAACAAGATCTTTTGACACCGATGGCAGTGATCCTCTCGGCATTGATGACATGAGTGATGATGAGAGGATAGCCCTGGCTACCAAAGGATATTTCGTAAGGGATATCTTAAACGGAAGGGTTTACTGCCCGGCAGGTTCGATACTCAGGCAGAAATCGGTTAAGAAAAACGGAACCATAAGATATGCCAACAAGCTCTGCTGTGCGAAGTGCCCTTTCCGCGATAAATGTTACACGGAGTGCAAGACAAGGAAATGGAAGGAGGTGGACTTCTCCAGGAACAGCAGGGTTAAGAAGGCTGGCTTCAGGACTGATGGGGTTGAGGAAGAAATAGCAGATGTCCCGAAGGCAGAAAGCAGGAAGAAACTGAAGGGAAAAAGCAGTAAAGTGACATTCAGGTTCAAGCCTGACAGGAAGAAACTGAAACAGCGCAAATGTCTTTCTGAACATCCGTTCGGAACCATAAAGCGCTATATGAACGGTGACCATTTCATGCTGAAAGGTTTAAGCAAGGTCTCAGCGGAGGCCCACCTCTTTGCGCTCGGGTACAACTTAAAACGTCTGATATCGATATTTTCAACAGATAAGCTCCTAACGGCAATGAAGGCCTGATGGGGGAAAAACAGGTACTGCCGGACCTGATGCAGATACCGGCTCCAAAGGACCTCCATGAAAGGTCCGATTTTTTAGCAAAGCATAACCATATTAAGTAAAAAGGATGCGTCAGAAGCCCTCTATTGCGTTCTGAGGGCCTATTTCTGACTCAAAAACGGAGGTGAAAATGAATTTTCGGACAGGCTGGGGGGGGGGTACACTAGCACCAATTAATCTTTATGGAGGACAGCAATATGCTAGTATTTGCTGTTAAACATAAAGATGAAACAATCCGAACCAATTCCCGTTCAGGTGGCATTTTTACTGCAATATCTGATCAAATCTTAAATGGGGGTGTGGTCTATGGGTGTGTCCTAGACGATAATTTTAATGCTCATCATGTCCGTGTGGAAGAAACTGTTGGGCGAGATGCAATGAGGGGCTCCAAATATATACAAAGCAAAATGGGCGATTGCTTCAGGCAGGTTAAGAAAGATCTGGATGAAGGAAGAAGGGTACTATTCTCCGGCACATCATGCCAGATTGCAGGGCTTCGTTGTTTTCTCCAAAAAGATTATGCCAATTTGCTGTGTGTAGATATTGTCTGTCATGGTGTGCCAAGTCTAGCAGTATGGCATAAGTATTTAGATTGGATATCTCAGGGAAGGGAAATCACAGGTGTTGATTTTAGAAATAAAAAAGATTTCGGTTGGGCAGCTCACGTAGAAACAATCAAAATGGGCAATGACAAGGTAGACAGCGAAGTATTCAAGAATCTGTTCTATGGTCACAACGTACTGCGTCCTTCTTGCTATGAGTGTCCTTACAAATCAATTTATCATCCGGGGGATATAACCATTGCTGACTATTGGGGAATTGACAAAGCAGCTCCAGGGTTTAATGATAATAAAGGTGTATC
>JBJFDD010000019.1:0-12139 GCA_051889815.1 Candidatus Cryptobacteroides sp.
AGGATGATTCTCATCTCTTCCATTGCCGGTAAGGTTTCGGTTGTGTAGCCCATGCAGGTAATCTCAAGCAAAGACCCCGATTTTACGCTGATGGTGAATTGTCCGTTGATGTCCGCCATAGCACCATTGCTGGTTCCTTTCTCAACAATGTAAGCTCCGACGACAGGGTTGTTGTCAGCATCGACTACCACACCTTTGACAACGATGTCCGGTTGTGGTGTTTCTGCTGCAATGCATTTGGATGCCATTGACAGATGTGCCACTGCCAACAACAATAAGCAAATACAGGCTTTCGTAATCTTTTCCATACGCATGTTCGTGTTATTATGTGATGTTTTGCTTAATCGATTAATCGGGTTGAGCAAAAATTAAAAACCCACTTTTCAAGTAAGTTCTTGCGGCAAATATATAAAAAAATCAATTAATCGATTAAATTATTTCAAAAAAATAAAAAAAGTTTTGCTCCCTTCGTTCTTAATGAGTTAGACTTCCTTCACCGTGCCGTCGAAGACTTTCTGGATGGTGTAGGGGGTTCCTTTGATTCTGTTGATGAGGATGTTGACGGCTTCTTTGCCGATGTCTTCGATCGGTTGCTCGACGTACAGGAGAGGGAAATCCACCAGAGCCAGGGCATCGGTCTTGTCGAAACAGGCTACACTGACTTTCTCGCGGAAGTCAATCATCTTGGAGCGGAGAAATCTCATCCCGGTGAAGAAGAGCTCGTGGGATTGGAAGATGATGGAATCAGCATTGCCGTTTCCAAGGAACAGGTCGCTGATAGCCGCCTCGATGTCCTCTGATTCGGAGGAATAGTCGATGTTCCTGACCAGATCCGGATGGTAGATTCTGTGGTCTTCAAGAGCTTTGATGTAGCCCTCGAGACGACCGTTCAGCGCGCTGGTTTTGTGCTTGATCATTGCAATCCTTCGCCTGCCCCGTGCCAACAGCCTTTCAGTCAGTTCGTAGGAAGCCTTGAAATTGTCGAGAATGACATAGCTGGCGTCGATTCCGGGGATGAAACGGTCCACCTGCACGAAGGGAATCTTCATCGACACGATCTTCTTCGCGATGTGCTGGCTGTTGTTCGTCGGCACCATGATTATTCCGTCAACCTGCCTGTTTACCAGGAGGTTGATTCCGTTCAGCATCACCTCCGGATCCTCGTTGGAGTTCGTGACAATTGTGGAATAGCCTGCCGCAAACGCTTGTTGTTGAATATGATAAACCAACTCGCCGAAAAACTCGTTGGAGATGTCCGCTACGATGACCCCCAAAGTTTTCGTCAAACCGGTCCTCAACCCTCTTGCGAGTTCGTTAGGTGTGTAGTTCAGTTCCTTGGCAGCCTGCAAAATCCTGTTGCTCAAGGATTCACTGATGCGCTTGTCCTTTGCCTTGCCGCTCAGGACAAGGGAAACCGCACATCTTGAGACCCCGACTTTGTCGGCAATATCCTGCATTGATGCTTTTTTCATCCACTCTGAATTGATGTCATTCCAAACATAATCAAAACTAAGAAATCCGCCTAATTTTTTGCTGATTTTTGGCGTTTGGAAATAAATGCCTATATTTAACCGATTAACTTGGCCGCCAGGCCTGCTTTATTCATTATTATATGCAAAAGTCAAATTCCAAACTTGCTGTTCTTCCCGTGATGTTCGGCTTCTTTATCATGGGTTTCGTGGACATCGTCGGCATTGCGACAAACTACGTCAAGGCCGACTTCGCCGGAATGGATGACAAGGTGGCAAGCCTGATTTCCCTGTCCTGTTTCCTGTGGTTCCTGATTCTTTCGATTCCTACAGGAATGCTGATGAACCGGATCGGTCGCAAGAAGACCGTGCTCCTCAACTTCGCGGTGACTGCAGTGGCGATGCTGATTCCGATTCTAAAGTACGATTTCGTCTGCATTCTGGTCGCTTTCGCCATGCTCGGTGTCGGCAACACTATACTCCAGGTCGCGCTCAATCCGCTGGTTTCAAGTGTGGTGTCCTCCGACAAACTGACCGGGACCCTCACCCTGGGCCAGTTTACGAAGGCTGTAAGTTCTTTCCTTGGCCCTATCCTGGCGGCAATGTTTGCTGGGAGCGCGTTCGGGTGGAAGGCTGTATTCCCGACATATTCACTTATCACCTTCCTGGCAATGGTCTGGCTGGCACTTTCTCCAATTCAGGAGCAGATGGTGGAAAGGTCCGAGATTACTTTCGGCAGGACATTCTCTTTGCTGAAGGACAAGTACATAGTGTTGTTCTTTGTAGGCATCCTTGTTCTCGTGGGAGTTGATGTCGGGATGGGAATCACCTTCCCGAAACTTTTGCAGGAAAGGTGCGCACTCCCGTTGGAGAAGGCCGGCATGGGGAACAGCGTCTATTTCCTTGCAAGGACTGTGGGAGCCTTCCTGGGCGGTCTGATCCTTATGAAATACCCGGCAGGCAAGTTTTTTACGGCCAGCTCACTTGTAGCCCTTGCCGCTCTTGTCGGGCTGATCTTCTCGAAAAACCTCGTGACTGTACTGGTGTTTGTCGCCCTGTTTGGGCTTGGGTATGCCAATCTTTTCTCCATAATCTTCTCAATCTCAATGCTTAAGGTGCCTCAGAAGACTAACGAGGTCTCCGCCCTGCTGATTGTGGGAGTCTGCGGAGGCGCAATAATCCCTCCGGTGCTTGGAGTGGTAACGGACAGTTTCGGCACCCAGGGAGCAGCCCTTGTGGCCTTGACCCTTGCCTGGCTTTTCATGGTGGTACTTATCCCATTCATCAACAAAGTCAAAACCTCCTGACCCTGAATCTTTTATAAACCAATAACCGATTGCTATGAAGAGAACAGCATTCTCACTTGTTTGTTCCGTCATCCTCTTCGGATTGTCCCTCCTCCCTGCAACGGCGGAGGGTATCTCTCTCAACGGAACGTGGACATTGGATTTCTGGGAGCAAAAGCGGACCCCTGTCCTTTCCCCAGAACAGATGCAAGGCATTGAATATGAAACCATCCAGGCCAGCGTTCCCGGCAACGTGGAACTCGATCTGCTTTCTGCGGGTCTTGTTCCCGACCCGGAACTCGGAAGCAATGTCTATCTCCTCCGCCCATTTGAAGGCTACCAGTGGCGCTACAGCCGCAACTTCGTCTCACCATCATATTCAGAAGAAGATGAGCTGTCGCTCCGCTTCGGCGGCATCGACTGCTACGCGGAGATCTATCTGAACGGCAAGCACATAGGCAGTTCCGCGAACATGCTGATAGAGCATGAATATGATGTCACGGACGTTGTCTCCGCCCCCGGGGAGGAAAACCGTCTCGAGGTGTACATCAGATCCTCTGTGATGCAAGGCCGGAAGAACATCCCGCCGACGATCAGCTACAATTTCGCGCAGGTGGAATCGGTCTATTCGAGAAGGGCCCCGCACACCTATGGCTGGGACATCATGCCGAGACTTGTGAGCGCAGGCCTGTGGAGGGATGTTTCTCTTGAGGTCCGTCCTCCTGTCCACATCGTCGATGCCCATTGGTACACGGCGGCAGTGGACACCGATGAGCGTCGCGCCTCAGTCTATCTGGACTACACCATCACCCTGCCTGTCAAGTACCAGGACGGCAGGATGACCGCCGAGATCACCTTCGGCAGGAACGGTACGGAGAAGTTCAGGACCCTCCAGAAGATCACCTCGCATTCGGCAAGAGTGATGTTCGGTCTGGAAGAAGTGGATTTCTGGTGGCCGAGAGGCTATGGGGAACCAGCACTGTACGATGCAAAGGTCAGGATTCTTGACGCGGATGGCAGGGAAGTCGATTCGGACAGCCGTAAGATTGGAGTGAGGACTGTCCGCCTGGATCTTACCGCGACGAACTCAAAAGAGGCTCCCGGAAAGTTCTGCTTTTATGTCAACGGGGAGAGGATCTACATCCATGGCAGCAACTGGACGCCGCTGGATGCCTTCCACAGCCGTGACCCGAAGCATCTTGAGAAGGCTTTTGAAATTGCCCGTGACCTTAACTGCAACATGCTCAGATGCTGGGGCGGCAATGTCTATGAGGACCATGCCTTCTTCGACCTCTGTGATGCCAACGGAATCATGGTCTGGCAGGATTTCGCGATGGGATGCACCCTCTATCCCCAGGATCCCGATTTCCAGAGGGCAATCGCAGAAGAAGTCCGTTCTGTTGCCATCAAGCTCCGCTCGCATCCTTCACTCGTCCTCTGGGCCGGCAACAATGAGAACGACCAGACCCTCACCCTCGGGACCCTCAGGGAATTCAGGATGGACCCCAACGATGATATTGTCTCGAGGGTGACTATCCCTTCAGTACTCTACGAAGTCGATCCGACCAGACCTTACCTTCCTTCCTCACCTTATTGGAGCAAGGAGCTGGTCGCCACATCCTATAGCACCGATAACCTTCCTGAGGACCACATCTGGGGGCCGCGCGGCTATTACAAGGATCCGTTCTACACTGAGGTCAAGTGCATCTTCGTGAGCGAGATCGGCTATCACGGAATGCCGAACCGGGAGAGCCTCGAGAAGATGTTCCCGCCGGAGTCCGTCTATCCCTGGTCGGATGTCAAGTCAAGGACCTGGAACGAGGACTGGCTGACCAAGGCTGTCCGCATATTCAAGGAATGGGGTTACACTCCTGAGAGGAACAATCTGATGATCAATCAGGTACGCCTCCTTTTCGGAGAAGTGCCGACTGATCTTGATGATTTTATCTTCGCATCGCAGAGCGTTCAGGCTGAGGCGATGAAGTACTTCATCGAGAAATTCCGCGGGCACAAGTTCGAGCCGAACACCGGAATGCTCTGGTGGAACATCAGGGACGGCTGGCCTTTGATTTCCGATGCAATCGTCGATTGGTACAACAGCCCGAAGATGGCCTACTGGTTCATCCGTAATGCGCAGACTGATGTGTGCGTGCTGATGAATGATGCTGTCGACGGAGTTTATCCTCTGGTGGTTGCCAACGACACGAGGGAGGACGCGCGCGGCACCGTGACGGTCACCGATGTGGCGAGCGGCGATGTAGTCTTCAAGGGTGAATATTCAGTCACGGCCAACTCCAAGGCGGCAATCGCCTCCATCCCGGAAAGGCAGGGGCAGGGAATATTCAAGATCAGCTACACCGGAAGGGGTGGCGAGGCTCTTCAGAACCACTACCTCTACGGAAAAGCTCCATACGAGCTGAAGGAGTATCGCAAGCTCCTTAAAAAGACGAATATGTTCAACATAAAATAGCTGACTCAAGGATATGGACACAAGACTGTTGCTCGGAGTTGACATCGGAGGGACAAAGTGCGCCGTCACTCTCGGCCTGCCGGAAGGTGATGGCATTGAAATCAGGGACAAGGTTCAATTCTCCACGACAGATGTACAGGGTACGATTGCCCGGATCGAGTCTTCCATCAGGGAAGTCCTGCAGAGAAATGATATGGCGGAAGAGGACATCAGGGCGATAGGAATCAGCTGCGGGGGACCGCTTGACAGCACTGCCGGCGTTGTTATGTCGCCTCCCAACCTGCCCGGCTGGGACAACATCCCGATTGTCGCCATTCTTTCTGAAAAGTTCGGGGTTCCGGTTGCCCTGCACAACGACGCCAATGCCAGTGCCTTGGCGGAGTGGACTTTCGGAGCCGGAAAAGGGACGAAGAATATGGTCTTCCTAACTTTCGGAACAGGTCTCGGCGCGGGGCTGATCCTGGACGGGAAACTCTACACCGGTACCAACGACAATGCCGGGGAACTCGGACACATCCGTTTGGAGCACTATGGGCCGGTCGGCTATGGAAAGAGCGGGTCTTTCGAGGGTTTCTGCAGCGGAAGCGGTATCAGGCAGCTTGCCCAGGCTTATGTCAAAGAGCGCCTGCAGATGGGACAGAAGGTCTCCTGGTGCCCCGACGGCGACCTTGAAGGCATCACCGCAAAGGCAGTTGCCGAGGCTGCGGCAGCCGGAGATCCATTGGCAGTTGAGATTTACCGTATCTCTGCCCGTCAGCTCGGAACCGGTCTTTCCATCGTGGTTGACATCCTGAATCCCGAGATGATCGTGATCGGCAGCATATATTCAAGGAACGAGAGCCTGATGAAGCCTGTAATGGAAGAGGTGCTTGCCAGGGAAGCGCTTCCTTTGGCCAACAAAGTCTGCAGGGTTGTCTCTTCTGCGCTGGGCGAGTCGATAGGTGACTATGCCGCCCTTTCAGTGGCAGCAAACATTCAAGTCTGACAATTATGGAAACAACACGGACAATCATCAGTCACAGCCTCGAAGAGGCTATGCAGGAGCTGACAGGCTTCCTTGCCGATCCGCAGACTCTGCCTTCGATAGAGAGGGGAGTGGACATCCTTGCCGGGGCATTGGGGTCCGGGCACAAGGTGATGAGTTGCGGCAATGGTGGCTCGTTGTGCGATGCAACGCATTTCGCCGAGGAACTAACTGGGCGGTTCCGAAATAGCCGCAGGCCTTTGCCGGCGATGTCGATCAATGATCCGGCGTACTTCACCTGCGTCGGGAATGACTTTTCGTTCGGCGACATATTCAGAAGATGGGTCGAAGCTTTCGGGCAGGAAGGTGATGTCCTGCTTGCAATCAGCACCAGCGGCACTTCCGCCAATGTGCTTGAAGCCGTCGAGGCTGCCCGCGCAGTCGGGATGAAGGTCATTGCCCTTACTTCGGTCAAGGGAAAGCCCCTCGCAGAGGCTGCCGATGTCGCCATCCTTGCTCCCGATGCGCCGCATTCCGACAGGATCCAGGAAATCCACATCAAGGTTATCCACATCATGATCGAGGCACTCGAGCAGAAACTGGGATTGTAAGATGAAGAGAGCGAAAGTACTTCTGGCAGGTTTCCTGCTGCTCTTCCTGCTTCCGGAATCCGCTCTTTGCCGGGCAGTTGTCGGAATGGCAGGAGACAAGGTAGAGATCACTTCCTGGATCGAGACGCGTTTCTCAAGAGGTGATGCCGTGCCCTTTTCTTTCAGATTGGACGGGGTGCCTTCTTCTGAGTTCCTCGGGACCTGGAAGCGCGAGAGACGGATCACGACTCCTTCTGACTCTTCCGCAGTGTCCCGCACCTTCATCTGGAGTAGCCGCAGCAAGGGGCTCAGCGTCATCTGTGATGTCACCGGATACCCCGAAAGCAATGTCGTCGAATGGGTCCTGCGTTTCAGGAATATCTCGGGACAAGATTCTGGCAGGATTTCGGATGTGAAAGTTGCCGACTTCAGTATGAATTTCCCGTCCCCGGGACCTTTGTCCCTGCACTATGCTGAGGGGAACAAGATTTCCAGGGCTGACTACTCGCCCCGGACAGAATTGCTGGAGGATGGAGAGAGTGTCCATTTCGAGCCTTCCGGAGGCCGTTCCTCAAGTGAAGCTTTCCCTTTCTACAACATCGAGTCAGAGGCATCGGGGCAGGGTGTGATGATGTCTGTCGGCTGGACCGGAACCTGGTTTTCGGACTTCGAGTGTACCGGACACAAGTCCCTGGATGTCACTGCCGGGATGGTCAACCTTGATCTTTACCTTCGGCCATCGGAGGAAATCCGGGTGCCTTCCGTGGCCTTCCTTTTCTGGAGCGGGAGCCAGTTGGACGGAAGCAACAGGTTCCGCCGTTTCCTCCTGGAACATCGCCTCAGGAAGATTGACGGCAAGCCTGTCCGCAATTATCTCTGCAGCGGCTTCAACTACAGGGACCCGCAGCCTTTCGGGGAATATTCATGCATCACTGCCGAGTGGGCAATCGCGATGATTGACCGCTACCGACAATTCGGACTTGTTCCTGATGTCTTCTGGCTGGATGCCGGATGGCACACAGGAGCCTCCGACTATCAGGATGGCCAGAACTGGGCCTCAACGACCGGTAACTGGACGGTTGACAGGAAGCGCTTCCCGGACGGCATGAAACCGGTCTCCGACGCTGCCCATGCTGTCGGCGCGAAATTCATGCTCTGGTTTGAGCCGGAGAGGGTTGTGAAAGGAACACAGTGGGCTGTGGAGCACAAAGAGTGGATGCTGGACTGCCCGCAGCCGGAAGGAAGCGAAGAATCAAACTGGCTGTTGTTTGACCTTGGCAATGACGAGGCCTGCTCCTGGCTCTGCAAGTACTACGGAGACTTCATCGAGGAGAACGGAGTGGACTGGTACAGGCAGGACTGCAACATCAAACCGGCTCCATATTGGGCCTACAATGATGAGCCCGGCCGGAAAGGGATGAAAGAAATCCGGCATATTGAGAATCTCTACAAGTTCTGGGACTATCTTCTGGACCGTTTCCCGGGAATGGTCATCGACAACTGCGCTTCCGGCGGGAAACGCCTCGATTGGGAGACCGTAGGTAGAACCGTTCCCCTCTGGCGGAGTGATTACTACCACTACGATGACCCTGACGGCTACCAGTGCCACACCTACGGCCTCAATCATTTCCTCCCTGTCCACGGGACAGGCATCCTGCTCCCGGACAAATATTCATTCAGGTCCAGCCTCTCCTCGACCCTCATCTACAACTGGAAGATCACCGAGCAGGGCCTCTCCATCATTGAAATGCAGGAAAGGCTTTCTGAATATAGGGACGTCCGCGACTACTATTTCGAAGACTACTATCCTCTCACGGGCGACGGCGACCTTACCGGCCACGATGTCTGGCTGGCCTACCAGATGCACAGGCCTTCCGACGATTCAGGAATAGTCGTAGCTTTCCGGAGAGAGGAATCAGCCCTGGATCACTGCACAGTCTCTCTTCAGGGGCTTTCTCTCCGGAAGACTTACGTCCTGACCGACAGCGACACCGGTGAAGTCACCGTAAAGACCGGAAGGGAACTGTCCGAAGGTTGGACCTTGTTCCTTGACACCCCGAAGAGTTCATTACTGATAAAATACCACGAACAATGAAAAGAATACTGACAATCCTTGTCCTTGCCGCTATCAGCAGCGCATCGGCGCTTTCACAGACATCGATGGTGATGACTGAAAAAGGCCAGATCTGCGAGAAATGGATAGGGGAGCATTTCTCAAAAGGGAAACTCCCTCCATTCTCATTCACCTACGACGGAGTGCCGTCCGACAAGTTCCTTAAGAAATGCACTTTCTCCAAGACGGGTCCAAGCAATCCCGCCGAGGGTGAAATCCAGAGGTCCTTCTTCTGGACGGACCGCGCCAGCGGCCTTCAGGTCGAGTGCAGGGTCAAGAATTTCAGTGACTTCAATGCAATGGAATGGGTCCTTTACTTCAGGAACGTTTCCGACACTCCGACAGGTACCATCGCCGACGTCAAGGCAGCGGACATCCGCCTCAAATCCCCTGGTCCCGATGGCCCGTGGAACCTTTTCTATGCGAAGGGCAGCGAAGCCTCAAAAGCGGATTTCATGGCAATGACGAAGGAATATTCAGTGGGCGACTCCCTGACGATGATGCCTGACCAGGGCCGTTCGTCCTCCGTCAGTTTTCCGTATTTCAATGTCAAGACCCCTTCTGGCGGGATGGTCTTCGCAATCGGCTGGACTGGTGCCTGGAGAGCGGACATCAACCGTCCCTGCGAGGATGTCTTCAGCGTCAGCACCGGCCTGAAGAACCTCAGCACCTATCTTCGCCCGGGTGAGGAAATCCGTACCCCTCTGACAGCGATGATCCCCTGGCAGGGAGATGACAGGATGGACGGACAGAACATCCTCCGCCAGTTCATCCTCAAGCATCACTACCCGACAGCGGGCGGCCACCCTGTGCAGCCACCTATCTGCAGCAGTTTCAACTACGGCGACCCATACCCTTGCAATGAATATACTTGCATGACCTCTGAATATGCCAAAGCTCTTATTCACCGCTACGAGGAATTCAACCTTCTTCCGGAGGTCTTCTGGCTGGATGCCGGCTGGTACGAAAAGGCTGCCGACTGGAAGAATGGCTACAACTGGGCAAATGCCGTCGGCAACTGGAATGTCGACAGGAACAGATTCCCGCTCGGGCTCGGAGAGATTGCCGATGCCGCCCACGAAGCCGGTTGCAAGCTGATGGTCTGGTTCGAGCCGGAGAGGGCAATCAAGGATTCGGACTGGGCCTATGAGCACCCTGAGTACATGCTCCTTGCCGGAGGAGGCACACCGATTCCTGCCCCCATCGAGAGAAGCTCACAGGATTCTTTCCTTGTCAATCTGGGTGATGACGATGCCAACAAATGGCTTAGGGAGAACATCGCAAGGATCATCCGGGAGAACCGCATCGACTATTACCGTCAGGACTACAACATTGATCCGGAATGGTTCTGGTACAGCAACGATGAGCCGGGTCGCAACGGAATCTGCGAAATCCGCTACATCACCGGACTGTACAAGTTCTGGGATTATCTTCGCTCGGAGTTCCCTGACCTTGTGATTGACAACTGTGCCAGTGGTGGCAGAAGGCTTGATCTGGAGGCAACTTCGAGGAGCATTCCTCTGTGGAGGACTGACTACAATTATGGGGAGCCTATCGGCTACCAGTGCCACACCTACGGACTAAGCCAGTGGCTTCCTGTCAGCGGCACCGCTCTTGCCGGCAGCGATGCTTTCAGAACAAGGTCCAGTTTCAACGCGGCAGTCATTTTCAACTGGAAGATCACATCTCCGGGTTTCAATATTCTCGAGATGCAGAAACGCATTGCCGAATTCCACGACATCCGTCCTTATTTCCTTGAGGATTACTATCCTTTGACTGGCTATGGGGACACCACTTCCGATGACATCTGGCTTGCCTACCAGCTGAACAGGGAATCGGACGGGTCAGGCCGCATTCTGGCTTTCCGCCGTTCCGGATGCCCTGATGACAGGATTCAGGTACAGCTCCGCGGGTTGCAGCCTGATGCAGTCTATGTGCTTGCCGACCAGGACACCGGTGAAGAGATTGAAAAAACCGGGGAGGAACTCTCCGAAGGCTTCTGCCTGACACTCCCTGAACCCGGCACATCCCTGTTCTTCAAGTACCATCGCAAGTAGTCCCCTCTTCCGGTTGTTCCTGGGAGGGAGCCCTCCTCGATCACTACTGTCCTCCTGGTGCAATATGACTACGAAAAGAGGCTAACCTCAAAGTCCGAATTGACTTTTTGGTCAGCCTCTTCTCTTGATATTCAGGAAGAACTGATTAGAGTTCGTTCATTTCCTGTTCGTACTCATTCTTGGCACCTACGATGATGTCCTGGAACTCCTTCTGGCCTGTACCGGCAGGGATAAGGTGTCCGCTGATGACATTCTCCTTCAGGCCTTCGAGGGTGTCCACACGACCTCTGATTGCAGCCTCCGAGAGCACCTTGGTGGTCTCCTGGAAGGAAGCGGCTGAGATGAAGGAATTGGTCCTCAATGCTGCCCTGGTGATACCCTGGAGCACAAGCTTGGCAGTTGCCGGCTTGGCTTCGCGGGAAGTCATCATCTTCTTGTTCTGCCTCTCCAGGGAAGCGTTTTCGTTCCTGAGCTCACGGGCACTGATGATGTCACCGTTATGGTACTTCTCCGAATCACCGCAGTCTTCGATGTAGTGCTTGCCGAAGATGTAGTCGTTGGCATCCATGAATTCCCACTTGTCCACGAGCTGTTCCTGGAGGAACTCCGTGTCTCCGGAGTCGGTGATCTGGACCTTGCGCATCATCTGGCGTACGATGATCTCGAAGTGCTTGTCGTTGATCTTCACACCCTGGAGGCGGTAAACGGCCTGGACCTCGTTGACGATATATTCCTGAGCCTTGACAGGTCCAAGGATATTGAGGATGTCGGAAGGAGAAATACCACCGTCAGAGAGCCTTGTGCCGGCTTTCACGTAGTCGTCCTGCTGGACAAGAATCTGCTTGGTAAGCGGAACGGAGTACTTCTTGACATCTCCACTCTTGCTCTTGACCCTGATTTCACGGTTACCCCTCTTGACGTCACCCATCTCAACCGTACCGTTGATTTCGGATAGAATTGCAGGGGTGGAAGGATTCCTTGCCTCGAAAAGTTCCGTGACTCGAGGAAGACCTCCGGTGATATCGCTGGACTTGCCGATTGCACGAGGAATCTTGATGATCACATCACCGACGTTGACCTTGTCGTCGTTGCTGACCATGAGGTGGGCACCGACAGGAAGGTTGTAGGACTTGATGATGTTGCCCTCTTCATCGAGAATTTCGATGGCAGGGTTGAGACTCTTGTCCCTG
>JBJFDD010000020.1:0-3279 GCA_051889815.1 Candidatus Cryptobacteroides sp.
AGTTCTTTTTTTGCAACGAGTTATTGTAGTGCAAAGAAACAGGCAGTAAAAATATGCATTCTATCCCAAGTGGCGAAGTGACAGGCGGGAACCGGGAGGCTTTGGCTCCCGAAGAGGGAAGGGGCCCACGAAGTGGGAAGGCCCTCCCGGTTCCCGCCTGTCACTTCGCCGCCCAAACCGGAATAGGATGAGCACTTAAAGAAATCTCAGAATCTGCAAGGAAGTGCAAGAAGCTGGCACATCAGGGTTCTTGCAATCCTTTCGTGACCCTTGGCATTCGGATGCAGCCTGTCCGTCTCAGGGTCGCAGAAATACATCACCTGCTCCTCGACCATCGGATTGATGCCGCACAAAGAATTGAGGTCTATTACAGGTATTCCCCAGACATTGGCAGCCTCCTTGATCGCCTGCACATATTCAATGAAATAAATGCCTATCTTGTTCGGGAAAGACTCGTCCGGCTGAATGTTCTCCGCACCGAAAGTAGAAAACGCCCTGTGGATAGGAGTCAGGATCACAATCTGCTTGTCCGGGAACATCCGCTTCAGGGTGCTGACCGCAATGTTGATTCTCCCTTTCAAAGTTCCATTGTCCATCACAGGAGTCTTTGACATCCACTCGAATTCCCTGGCAGGAAAACCCATGGCGGAAACCGTCTTCTTCAAAGACTGGGTGTACCATTCGCCTATCGGCACATCAGCAATGAAATCGTTCGTCCCCATGAAAATTGTGATGGCATCAAAGTCATCACCATGCTCCCTTTTCAACTGCCCTGCCTGGTTTGGCACATCATCCCACTTCCGACCGCTCACACCATAGACCAAAGGCTTGATTCCCAGCCACTCCTGAAGATATCCCCAGTAGTGGGTGTCCTCCAGCCCGGTCCAATTGTGATTCTCCGGAACTGAACCCGGATCGGTGATGGAATCTCCGAAAAACGCCACAGTGGCACCTGACCAAGGATGGGAAACCGCTGCTCCCTGGGAAAAAGCTGTCAATGGAAGCAGGACCAATAATGCGGATAGAAGAATCTTTTTCATATTCATTGATGTTTTTGTTCGAGGAGAATGACAGTCTGCGCAGGAAGGGACACCTTGTAGCCTTTGGCACCGGACTTCAGGACAGCTGAAGCATAAATCATCGAATCGTCTTCCGGCAAAGATGTTTCTGAATATAGATAGACGTCAAGGTCGGCATCCGAAGCATCATTGGCATTGACAAGGTTGAATTCCAAGTCATCTTCAGACCCGTTGGCAAACACATAAGTCCATTCCCCGGACGGCGAACGGAAGGCCGAACCGGCAGCATATTCATTCTGAAGGTCAAGAGGATAGACCTCGTCGCCCCTTCTGATGAATCTTGTCAGGAGGGAATATGCATAATAGTTCGGACGCGGCTGGTAGTCATACTCACATCCTTCGGCATCAGCGCCCTGATAGACGCTCTTCTTGTAACGCCAGAGCCCGAGCTGCTGCATCTCGGAATATGAGGCCCCACGATTGTAATACTGGTCGATGAGTGACCAATAGCTTGCTCCGCAGGCACCTGCATTGAGGAAATTCAGGCAATTGCGGGTGATGAGCACTCCCCTCTTGTACCAATTGATGTCCGTCTGGCGGGTAGCCCCGACACACAGGTTCGATCCGAACTCTCCTACGAAATGAGGTTTGCCGGTTTTGGCCACCACATCGACATTGTCTTTTTCCCAGCCGACGACATAGCTGTTTGGGCTCTCATAACCGCATATGTAGGTGTGGCTGTTGAATATGTCGGCATATTCAGAAAGGTTGTCAGCGCATTCCTTGAGGAAGAAACGGCGGCAGTCAGTGTTGTCTGACAGGTTGAAGCGGACCTTGTCACGGATCCCGTCCTTGCGGAAACGACTGTCCAGTGCCTTGGCTATCTGAATATACTGGTCCGGCTCACAGACATTGCCGTCCGGCTCGTTGAACGGAGTTATTTCCTTCACACAAGTATAGCCCTTGTCTTCAATGAGATGCTTCACGACTGCCGAGAAGCATTCGGCAAACTCCTCATTGTCAGCAGGAGCCGTGACCCAGTTCGTGCCCTCGTTGCACAGGAAATGCCTCTGTCCCTGCGAAGGAGTGCTCTCGTCGACGAACGAGCAGCCGGCAGGACAGCCCCACAGGACAAGGACCACATCCGCACCGGTCTCCTGAGCCAGATCAAGAACGGCATAGACGGATTTCATCTCCGCAGAATCGAATGTAAAACCCTCGGGGTCGGCAACCTGCGGATCGGAATTGTCATTCACCGGCTCCCACCAGTGAGGCAGCAGCATCACTCGGATTCTCTGGATGTCCATCATCTTCACCCTGCGCACAACAATGTCCTGCCAGTCTTGCGCAGTAGCTCCGTCTTCTCTTGTGACATTCTGGGAAAGGAAATGCGGGTCGAGTTCAACCCCAAGTCCTTCAAGCCTGACCCCCGTCGACTGCAAAGGCGTCCTGACCACAAGGGTTGACCCGGAACAGGACATTATGGCGAGCGGCAGAACAGCCGCAAGCAGAGTTTTCTTGAAAAGGGAAAGCATACTTATCGTGATTGTTTTAGCGTAAGGCAAATATATGGAAAAATTGTATATATTTGTGAAAAAACACCCATTTATTCGATTGAGTTATGCGATTTCCACTTACCCTGACCGCCCTTCCTGGCTAGCCTGGATTCACGACGGATACACCTCACTGGGAGAGACATTGACAATGTCACCAAGATTCAACGATGCGTCGTCCCTGAACCACATTTTCTTCGGCGACATCTCGGCCTGGCTGGCGTGGCCGTCCGCGACCTCGTGAGCGGAAGGGGCCCGCGACGAAGTCGTGGGAAGGATGAAGCCGGAACAACAAAAATAGTCGAGCGCCTTGTCAGGTAATCCAATTGACAGGCTCCATGAATATCCAGCCGCAGGAGGGGTGCAGAGGGGCTTGGAACAATGCCACCCTCGGCACTAGAGAGAGGGAGCAGCGACAGCTGCGGAAGGGGTCGGCGAAGCCGACGTTCCAAGCCCCTCTGCACCCCTCCAACAGCTTCGGTTAAGAATCAGTATTCGAAGCTCAGGCGACCGATAGGGGCGCTATCACCGCTGATGTAGTAGTCCATGATGTCATCAGGGTTCGTCACATTGTCCGCAACCTTGAACCCGAAATGGACATTGTCCTTCTCCAGGCCCAGGACCTCGAGAGGGACAGTGACCTTCAGGACATTCCCCTTCACTGAATATGTCGCCTTACCGCACATCTTCTTCTTGCCATCCTTGCC
>JBJFDD010000021.1:0-3279 GCA_051889815.1 Candidatus Cryptobacteroides sp.
AAAACTACAAGGCTGTCCCCGGTGGCGTTCAATGAATATCCCGTAGTCTTCCTCTCTGCGAATGAAAGGCTTTCCATTGCCATCCTGCCTTCCGAGTCGCAGGCCAGGACGACGGTTTCCTGTACGGAGAAGGGAATCGGGGCGGTTATCCTTATCTGTCCGGTGTCGCTCCCTGCCATCACTACCGATGCTTTCCAGCCTCCCTGGACGATTGCCGCAAGAGTGGCTTTCCCGGCCGCGCCCGACAATGAAAACCCGACCTCGACGGTCTCTCCGGCAGCCATCTCAGTGATGCTCCGGTCGAGATATATCTCGAGTGGGGGCGCAGGGCGATACTTCGGGAGTATGATTGAAGTGCCGTCATGGAGCCGGATTGCCAGGGAGTCCTCGCTGTCTTCAAGGGCAGCAATCAGGGTGCAGGGTCGTTCGTCGGGATATTCATCTGCCTTTCCTATCTTTTCCCAGGAGGCGCCTCCGTCGTAGGATACGCACCACCAGCCTCCATCAATCCTTATCAGCGGAGTGCGTCCGTCCTTGCCGTCCGCCCCGTCCTTGCCGTCCGAGCCGTCTGTACCGTCTTTCCCGTTGGCCCTGAGCCTGTTGCCATCGGCATCCCTCATCCACTCTCCGTCAAGTGTCCAGTACCAATCGTCTCCGTCTTTACCTATACCTATGACAGGTGTGTGCCCGTCCTTTCCATCTTTTCCGTCAGCTCCGGGCTCCCCGTCGGTCCCGTCTTTCCCGTTCAGGATGGTGATGGGTTTGTTTTTGAGGAAAGAAATCGTATAGCCTTCTTCCAGGCCGTCAATGATTACCGGAGTCACGGCCGTCACCATGTCTCCTGCAGAAAGGGCATTTACAACCGAAGAGAGAGAGGCTATCTCCGAATTGAGCCGCCCGCACAAAGATTCAAGGGCGGCGAGCCGGACCTCTTGCCCGCGAATAGCCTCCCAGATAGATGAATCGTCAAACTTTTCATTGCAGGCAGCTGCGCCCGATAGAAGGCCCAGGCCAATAGCCGGACCAAGGATGATTTTTCTGAAATGTCGCATGTCGTTTTGGTATTTATAACATCCAAAACTACCGCAACACAACGTCAAAAACCATCAGAAACAGAAATTTCCGGTTCCGGGTCCTACAGATAGTCGTCAAAATAGTCAGTGACCTTGTCCATCAGATGGATTCTCCAGCGGCCCATGACGTTATGTTCCGAAAGCGGATACGGGAAGTAGTCCACCTTGACATTCTCTTCAATGCAGCGCTGGATGAAACTCAGGCTGTGCTCCCAGACAACAGTGTTGTCGATGGCGCCCTGGCAGATCAGGAGTTTGCCTTTCAGGTCGGCAGCCTTGCCGACAAGACTCGTCGCCATGAATCCTTCCGGATTGGTCTCTTCAGTTTCCATGTACCTTTCACCGTACATTATTTCGTACCATTTCCAGTCAATCACTGGTCCTCCTGCGACTCCCACCTTGAAAGTTTCCGGATAGGAGGTCATCAAGGAGATTGTCATGAAGCCTCCATAGCTCCAGCCGTGCACTCCGATTCTCTCCTTATCCACGAACGGAAGACTTTCTAGCATCCTGATGCCCGCCATCTGGTCCTCCATCTCGCATTTTCCGCACTGGCGGTGGATGGCTTTTTCATATTCAGCGCCCCTGTTCTGTGTGCCCCTGTTGTCCTGGACATAGACGATGTAGCCCTTCTGGGCCATCAGCATCTCCCACATCCTGACCTGGCCGAGCCAGCTGTCCTGTACCATCTGCGAATGAGGCCCTCCATAGACATAGAGTATCACGGGATACTTCTTCGCCGGGTCGAAATCCGGCGGCAGGAAAAGCCTGTACCAGTTGTCGTACTTCCCGTCAGCGCTTTTGACCGTTCCGAGCATCACCTCGCCTGTCCTGTAGTCACGGAGCGGGTCGTCTGCGGTGTGGATGTTCCGGACTGTTCTCCCGTCCGCTGACTTGAGGTCCGTGCATCCCGGAAAATTGAAACTGCTGTAGCTGTCGATGAACATGCTGCAGTCCGCGTTCATCGAGATGTTGTGCCAGCCTTCTTCCCGGGTCAGTCTCTGGGGTGCGCCGAATCGTGCCGAGATCACAGGGGAGACACCCTTCCGCTTACCGGGTGTGATGCGTATCCTGAACAGGTGGTTCTCGACCGGGGATACCTCCGCAGACGTGTAATAGACGTATTGTCCGTCATTGCCGGCATAGGCCACATCGGCATTCACCCCTGTCAGCCTTCGAACGTTTCCCAAAGTGTCGCAGAGGTAGAGGTTGCGGAATCCGTCCCTGTTGTCAGTCCTGTAGATGAATGAATATGTCCCCTCTAAGAACCGTACGGGGTCGAGAGGGTCGACGAACTTGTCGTTGTCCTCGGTAAGAATGGTGCGCTCGAAAGATCCGTCAGCAGCGTTGTACATGTTCAGCCTTACATGCTTCTGGGTCCTGTCCATAACCTGGATGAGAAGATGTTCCTCGTCAGGAGTCCAGGAAATGTTGGTCAGGTAGCGGTCATCCCCGAAGTCATCCACATTGCACCAGACAGTCTTTCCGTCTGAGGGAGTGAATATTCCGAGGCTGATTCTCTCGCTTTCCATCCCGTTCATCGGATATTTTATTTCAACCAGGGACCCGGTCCTTGTGGTTATGTCCAGCAGCGGAAAACTTGTGACCTCGCTTTCGTCCTTGCGGTAGAATGCCAGGCGCGACCCCTTCGGCGACCAGAATATTCCGCCGTCGATTCCGAACTCGTTCCTGCTCACGGTCTGCCCGTAGGTGATTTCTTCATCCTCGCTCCGCGCAACGCAGACAGGCGAGTCCTTGAATATATAGAGGCTCTTTCCCACCGTAAAGGCGTAACTGCCGTCCGGGCTTGGGGTGATGTTCTCCGCATCCTGCGGAATTCCCTCGGGAAGAGGCACTGGAGAATATTCGGAAACCGAACCGTCATTGGTCCTGAATGACTTCCACTCTCCGTCGATATGGCAGGCGTAGGTGTCTTTGCCTGTCCATCGTGCATAGACGTTTGACGGGCGAACGTTCCTTCCGAGGACAGCCTCTTCCATTGTCAGCATCTTCTCTCCCTGTCCGGCAGGATGACGTATTACGGTACCGGTTTGTGCCGCCAGCGACAGCGGAATCAGGAAAGAAATGATTGTCAGTGCCTTTCTCATTTCTATTCTTCTATCGGTGAGGATGAGATGACTTTGTCCACAATATGCTTCTGCATGCCTCTCCACGGCAGTCTGCCAAGATATTCCTTGTAATGCAG
>JBJFDD010000022.1:0-12090 GCA_051889815.1 Candidatus Cryptobacteroides sp.
GCCAATGTCTTCGAGGCAGTGAGCGCAGGAATCAGCGGCATCCACACCACTGTCAACGGGTTGGGGGAAAGAGCCGGGAATATTCCTGTTTCCAGCGCCCTTGCAATCCTGAATGACCAGCTGAAGGTTCCCAACTCCCTTGACGAAGCCTCCCTCACGCGCGTCTGCCACTATGTGGAGACCATCTCCGGAATAAGGATTCCTGCCAACAAGCCGGTCATCGGAGAGAATGTCTTCACCCAGACTGCCGGCATCCACGCCGACGGTGACAAGAAGGCAGGTCTCTACGAAAATGCCCTCATCCCGGAGCGTTTCGGGAGGGTCCGTGAATATGCCCTCGGAAAGAACAGCGGCAAGGCCAGCGTCCTGAAGAATCTCGAGAAGTTCGGCATCCATCTGACTCCGGACCAGATGAAAAAGGTTACCGCCAGGGTTGTCGAGCTCGGTGACAAGAAGGAGCAGGTCACTCCGGAAGACCTTCCGTTCATCATCGCGGACGTCCTCAAAAGCGGTGTTTCGACCACCAGGGACAACATCCATGTGGTCAACTACAATCTTTCTCTGGCCTACGGAATGCGCCCTGTGGCCTCCCTGAAGATCAACATCCACGGGCAGGACTATCAGGAGACAGCTTCCGGCGACGGTGTCTATGACGCCTTCATGAAGGCCCTCTGGAAGATTTATGACCGGCTGGGGAAAAGTCATCCCCGTCTTGTGGACTACCAGATCACCATTCCTCCGGGAGGAAAGACCGATGCTCTCGTGGCAGCAACCATCTCGTGGGACAACAACGGGCAGCTGCTCAAGACCCGTGGAATCGATTCCGACCAGAATGAGGCGGCTATCAAAGCCACAATCAAGATGCTCAATCTGATTGAGAACATTGAAATCAACGCAAAACAACAAACAGAATCATAAAGTTTTTGAATATGGCAGCATTGGATTGGTCAAATCTCTCTTTCCAGTACAGGAAGACAGATGCCATCATCGTCAGCTACTACAAGGACGGACAATGGTCCCCTTTGGCTGCAACAAAGGATTTTGATTTCCACTTCAGTGCATTTGCAGGCGTTTTCCACTATGCAAATGCCTGTTTCGAGGGCCTGAAGGCCTTCAGGGGAGCAGACGGCAAGGTCCGCCTCTTCCGTCCGGACGAGAATGCCAGAAGAATCCAGAGGAGCGGCTCTCACCTCGACATGGCCGTTCCTTCAGAAGAAATGTTCATCGAGGCCTGCATGATGTGTGTCCGGGAGAACATTGAATATCTCCCTCCATACGGCTACGGTGCATCAATGTACCTCCGTCCGGTCCTCATCGGAATCAATCCGCAGCTTGGAATCGCCTCTTCGACCGAGGTTCTTTTCGCTGTGATGTGTGCTCCTGTGGGCACATATTCAGGGGCAAAGATCCTTACTCCGGGTACCGCTGTCCTTGCAAGGAACTATGACCGTGCCGCCCCGAACGGGACGGGAGCCTTCAAGATTGCGGCTAATTACGCCACCTCCCTCCATCCGTACAACCTCGCCCACAGGCAGGGCTACAGGGAACTTCTTTTCCTTGATCCTGCCACCAAGACCAAGGTGGATGAGTTCGGTTCATCGAATTTCCTTGCAATCAAGGGCAACACCTATGTAACCCCGCTTTCGGACTCAGTCCTTCCTTCAATCACCAACAAGACTCTCCAGGCAGTCGCAGCCGATTTCGGCATGACAGTCGAGAAGAGAGTTGTCCCGGTTGAGGAGATTGCCGAATTCGATGAGGTCAATGCGTGCGGTACGGCAGTCGTGATTACTCCGGTCTGCTCGATTGACGACAAGCCATCCCTCGAGAGCACCGAGGTCACGAAGACCTACCGTATTCCTTCCGGTGATGAATGCGGAAAGGTCAGCCGCAAGCTCTATGACCGCATCAGGGGCATCCAGGATGGCCTTGAAGAGGACACCCACGGGTGGTGCTACATGCTTTAGGAGGCTATTATTGTCTTCATGAGACTTTTCGACATACAGCATTTCTGCACCCATGACGGACCCGGCATCAGGACGACAGTCTTCTTCAAGGGCTGTCCCCTGCATTGCCAGTGGTGCCACAATCCTGAATCGCAGTCTCTGGCCACGCAGGTCCTATACAACAAGACCCGTTGTGTCGGCTGCGGAACTTGTGGCGGGGAACATCACAGCAATCCCGGAGTCTGTCTTTACGGCGCTATGGAGGAGTGTGGCTATTCTGCAACTGTTGATGAAGTCTTTGAAGAAGTTCTCAGGGATGAGCCTTACTACAGGCATTCTGGAGGTGGACTGACCCTGTCTGGAGGGGAGCCGATGACCCAGGCGGAAGAGGCCCTGGAACTGCTCTCAAAGGCCCGTTCACTTGGAATCCACACAGCGATGGAGACTTCCGGCTGCGGAAAGTTGGAGGACTATCTGGAGGCAGTTCCCTTAACAGACCTGTTCATCTGGGATGTCAAACTGATGGAGCCGGAACTCTACCGGCATTACACCGGTGGAAATCTGGAAACCACCCTGGACAATCTGGACAAGGTCGCTTCAACCGGCGCAAATCTTCTGCTCCGGGTCCTGTTCATCCCGGAAATCCACTCCGATGAAAAAATCATCGGGGCAACGTCACAATTGCTTGCAAGATATCCCCGGGCACAGAAGGAAGTCATTCCCTACCACCTTCTGGGCAATTCAAAGAGGGAGAAACTCGGATTGGAGGCAATCCGGTTCAGGGAACCGTCACCCGCAGAAACCGAGATATTCAGGAATCGTCTGCTCTAGACAATCTGCTGGGTTCGCTGGATGATCATGTCCTGCCACTCTTTGCAGAGGGTTGTGAAGCGGGCGGACCAGCCGGCCACACGGACCGGAAGGTTCGGGTAGCGGTCAGGGTGCCTCTGGGCGTCTATCAGGGTTGCGGAATCCACCACATCGATGTGCATGTAGAAGCCTCCCTTTTCCAGGAAGGTTTTGGCCATTCCGACCAGCGCCCGTACACCGTTTTCTCCTTTGACGCTCTGCGGCAGGAGTTTCAGTTCCAGGGTCGCTCCGTTCGGGGCCTTTGTGAAATCCATTTTGCAATAGGAGTTCAGGGCGGCGGTAGGGCCTTTCCTGTCGGAGCCCGGAGTAGGGGAGCAGTTGGTAGCAAGAATATCCCCCCGCCGGCTTCCCTCAGCCATTGCGAGGCGTTCCATCCTCCAGTCGATTTCCCTTCCGAAGGTGCTGATGCCGCAAGGACGCTTGACTCCTGCCCTGTCCTTGACTTCCCCGACGATGGAACTATAGTCGTTGAAGACCCGGCACATCATTCCGTCGGCCTCCATGTCGTCATTGCCGTAGAATGTGAAACGGCTCTGGACCAGCCTGCGGAGGCCTTCGTTGCCTTCCCAGTTGTCCCTGAGGATGCCGGTGAGCTCTTCAAGACTGAGGTATTGTTCTTCGTAGACAAGTTTCTTGATGACAAGCAGGCTGTTGGCCACATCGGAGACTCCTCCGTAGTGGATGCCGTTGACGGTGTACTGCGGACCTCCGTTGTAGTAGCACCGGCCTTTCTCGACACAGCCTTCTGTGAACAGTGAAGCCAGGGCGCAAGGGACCCAAGGCGTCTTCCAGCTGCCGTCCAGACCGTCCTGGCGGAGCTTTATGTCGGCGGAAAGGTTTCTTCTGAAGCGGGCGTAGAATGTCTCGAAGTCCTTGTCGGGAGCATTTCCTGCAGGAGCCGAGGTGAGAGTGTTGCTGAGCACAGGCACCATGTCGTTCGGCCAGTAGATGAAGGCGGTTTTCCCGGGGATGATGCATTCCCAGCAGCCGTCGTTGGTATATTCCCTGGCCTCACTGAGCGGGTAGCCGAAGTCGGTGAGCGCCTTGATGACCACATTCTCGTTATAGACGGAGACGATTCCTCCGCCGTAGCGCTGGACTTCCGCTATCCTCCGGAAAAGCTTCTGCGGGGTCTTGTCCCCAAGGCGTACGGCAATCGGGTAGTCGCTGATGTGTAGTTCCTCGACCACGTCCAGAATCAAGTAGGTCAGTTCGTTGGTGACCTCCCGCCCCTCGCTGTCGATTCCGCCGAGGATGACGTTCTGGTAGAATTGGGCGTCGCCGGAGCCCCCGTGGATTCCGATCCATTCAGTGCCTTTGACCCAGAAATGCGCCACCAGTTCGCGCGCCTCGTCAAGGGTGATGCGGCCTTTTCGGAGATCTTCCTCGAGGTAGCCTCCCAGCATCCTGTCGACCCTTCCCAGACCCGACCAGTTGCCCATCAGCCTGTGGAAGGAATACAGGCTCCAGAGCATCTGGACAGCCTCCCGGAAATCTGCCGGAGGATTCTCGGGGACGCGGTGCAGGATCCTGATCTGCTCCCGATAGCGTTCGTCCTCCTCCTCTGAGGCATCAGCCAGCATCCCTTCAAGGGCGGCGATGTACCTGTCGTTCCATATTCCTGCAGCCTCGATGCACATCAGCATTCCCTGGAGAAGGTTTTCCCCTTCGCTGTCGAGTCCGCCGCGGGCGATTCTTGCTTCCACCTCTTCCCGCAGGCCTTTGTAGCCCATTTTCAGGGCACGCTCGAATCCCAGGGTGGTGTGGCTTGTGGAGGAAGTCTCACCCATGCACGGAATCTTGTGCAGGGCGGAGGGCAGCAGGGTCGCCGAGCCGACGAGCAGTTCGCCGGGGAAGAACCTCAGAGGGGCATTGCGGGCAACGCTCAGGGCGGCTCTGCCGTAGAGGATCTGGGCATCTACCCCTGCCTCGGAAACCTCGCTGAAATCCCAGTCGGGCTCCTTCAGCTCCCGTCCCCATTTGCCTGAAAAGCCTGTGTCGGCGAGGCTATGGACAGTCCGGCTCAGCCTCTGCGGAGGAGTCGGCATAGAGTCTGAAAGCCAGGTGTTTGAATATGCTTCCGTCCTGTCAGGACCTTCACCGGAGCCGGTTTTTTCAGCTCCTTTCAGCGGCAGCGGCAGTGAAGAAGCTATGAGGAGACCCGATACTCCTGCGGAGGTGCGCTTGAGGAAACTCCTTCTGGAGATAGTGTCATTGTGAGTTGCCATGTGGTCGTAGGATTGGTGTTCCGGAAAGATAGGAATTATTTCGACAATTTGCTATATTTGTCTTATTCAACATATTCAATAATCTTCAAATTATAACGGCTTCGCGACATGGCAAAAGGGAAACAGCCCGAGGATACACCCCTGATCAGACAATTCTTCTCTGTCAAGGCAGAGCATCCGGAAGCGGTCCTGCTCTACAGGGTCGGAGACTTTTACGAGTCATATTCATCGGACGCCGTACTGGTCAGCAAGGTCCTTGGTATCGTGCAGACCAAGAAGTCCAATGGGGACAAGGGCTACATCGAGATGGCGGGCTTTCCGCACCATGCCCTCGATGTCTATCTGCCGAAACTCGTCCGCGCCGGGTACAAGGTTGCGGTCTGCGACCAGCTCGAAGACCCAAAGCTCACCAAGAAGCTCGTCAAGCGAGGGGTCACCGAACTCGTCACCCCGGGAATCACCTTCAACGAGCAGCTGCTCGAGCAGAAGGAGAACAACTTTCTCGCTGGCCTGACCTTCGAAAAGGATCTCTGCGGAGCCGCCTTCCTTGATGTCTCGACCGGTACCTTCCAGATTGCCCAGGGATCTCTTGACTATGTCGGAACCCTCCTTGCCTCCCTCTCCCCGAAGGAAATCGTCGTCCAGAGGGGCTGCGAAAAGGGCGTGAGGGCAAGGTACGGTGACAAACTCTACATCTCCACCCTCGAAGAATGGGCATTTGTCCAGGATGCTGCAGAGGAAAAGCTGAAGAAGCAGTTCGGGGTCAAGTCCCTCAAAGGCTTCGCGGTGGACAGGTATCCACTGGGAATATGCTCTGCCGGAGCGCTGCTTGTCTATCTGGAGCAGACCCAACACACGGGACTGAAGAACATCTGCTCACTTTCCAGGATTGACGGGGACAAGTTCGTCTGGATGGACAAGTTCACCATCCGCAATCTCGAAATCTTCGAGTCTTCCGCCGGAGGAGAAGGCGTCCCTCTTGTCAGTGTCATTGACAAATGTTCATCTCCGATGGGTTCGCGCCTGTTGAGGAACTGGCTGGCGATGCCTGTGATGGACATCAGGGAACTGAATTCCCGCTACGATGTCGTGTCACATTTCCTGGAGCAGGAAGAGGACCTGAATGCCCTCCAGGAGCAGATCGGGGGCATCGGGGATATGGAAAGAATCATCTCCAGGGTTGCCACAGGCAAGATCATGCCGCGCGAAATGATGCAGTTGGCCCGCGGCCTGTCACGGATGGAACCAATCACCGCCCTTTGCACGGGCCGGGGCGTCGATGCCCTGGACTCCCTTCTGGGCAGTGTGAAGGACTGTTCTGGACTTCTGCAGGACATCACTTCCACGATGGCACCTGACCCGGCAGCCGCAATCGGCAAGGGAGAAGTGATTGCCAGGGGAGTGAATGCCGAGCTCGACGAACTGAGGGACATCTCCACCGGAGGCAAGGACTATCTCCTGTCTCTCCAGCGCAGGGAAGCCGAAAGAACCGGAATCACTTCCCTCAAAATAGGCTACAACAATGTTTTCGGCTACTACATCGAAGTCCGCAACACCTTCCGGGACCTTGTTCCTCCGGAGTGGATCCGCAAGCAGACCCTCGTCAATGCCGAACGCTACATAACAGAGGAACTCAAGGAATATGAAAGCAAGATTCTCGGAGCTGAAGAGAGGATCTACGTCCTTGAGACCGGACTGTATGGCGAACTCGTCGCAAAAATCCAGAAACAGATTCCGGCCATCCAGGCCAACTGCCGCATCATAGCCCGTCTGGACACTCTTGCCGGCTTTGCCCGGCTTGCCCTTGAGCGCAACTACTGCCGTCCGGAGATGTCGAAGGATTTCGTGCTGGACATCAAGGCCGGCCGCCATCCTGTCATCGAGACCCTGATGCCTCCCGGAGAAGAGTACGTCCCGAACGACGTCCATCTTGACGACAGGCAACAGCAGGTGATAATCCTGACCGGACCGAACATGGCAGGAAAGTCAGCCCTGCTGCGCCAGACGGCCCTAATCGTCCTGCTGGCCCAGATTGGAAGCTTCGTCCCTGCATCCGGAGCGCACATCGGCTGTTTCGACAAGATATTCACTCGTGTGGGCGCATCCGACAACATCTCCCGCGGCGAATCCACCTTCATGGTCGAGATGCTCGAGACGTCGATGATCCTGCACAACCTTTCCGCACGTTCCCTGGTTCTTCTGGACGAAATCGGCCGCGGAACCTCGACCTATGACGGAATGAGCATTGCCAGGGCAATAGTCGAGTACATCCATGAATATGGTCACGGGGCAAAAACTCTCTTCGCGACCCACTACCACGAGCTCAACGATCTCGAGGAAATATATTCAAGAGTCAGGAACTTCCACATCGCAGTCAAGGAAGTCGGCACCCAGGTGATCTTCCTCCGCAAGCTCAAGGAGGGTGGCACGGCACATAGTTTCGGTATCCACGTCGCGAGGATGGCTGGCATGCCGAAGGAGGTCATCGAGAGCGCCGAGAACACTCTCAAGGCTCTTGAGATGCACGATGCGCAGCATCTTGTCAGCGCCAGCACCGGGCAGATCCGCAAGCCGGTCCAGACCAAGGCCGGCACCATCGAAGGCGACGGCAGCCTCCAGCTTTCCTTCTTCCAGCTCGACGATCCGCTGCTTGAGTCCCTGCGGGACAAACTCGAGACGGCCGACCTCAACAACATGACTCCGCTCCAGGCCTTCGACCTGCTGCGTCAGATGAAGGACGAACTTGGAGTATGAGACAGGGTCTTCATCTGATGTTTGCCCTGGTCCTGGCTATCCTGGGGACTTTCCTGCCCTCAGAACTGCTCCTCGCCCAACTGCCTCCCGGCATGACGGTCAGAAAGGATGGAGGACCGGGAGGGTACAAGAAGCCTCTTGCCCTCATCACGGGTACCGTCTTTCTTTCCCAGGATGATCCCGACATTCCCGAGGAACCCGGCGCGGGAGTGGCTGTCATGGTGATAGGGAAGAGAGCGAGCACTGCAAAGCTGGACACTCTCTACTCCCAGACCGATGACAGAGGACGTTTCATGATAATGGGACTGGCTCCGGGCGATGTCTTCATCCGCTTTTCGATGCTGGGCTACGAGGAACAGTCCAGGGCGATGAAACTTGAAGCCGGTCCCAACAAGGTGCTGGTCAACCTGCAGGTCCGGAAAGAGACTCTGGATGCCGCCGTCAAGGAGGAGTCGGTCAACACGGTCTCCGTCAAGGGCGACACGATAATCTTCCACGCTGCGGCCGTCAAGGTCAACAAGGGGGAGAATGCTATCGACATCCTCGAGCAGATGCCCGGAGTCGAAGTGACTACCTCGAGCGTGACGGTCCTCGGCGAGACAGTCCAGAATGTGTACATCGACGGAGCACTGCTCTTCGGCAACGCCCCGATGCGGGCCCTGAACGACCTGCCTGCCGAGGAAGTGATGACCATCAAGTCCTATGAGGAATATGCCAACAAGGATCCGTACCACAAGATCAGCAAGAATGAATCCCGCCAGAGGGTCCTTGACATCTCGACCAGAAGCAAGAGCAAAGGCATTTTCACTGTCAAGGCTCTGGCCGGAGCCGGTTTCGACACGGATTCTTCCTACCACAAGTTCCGCTATGCGACCGGTTTCAATGCGAACTATTCATCAGAGACCCTCCAGGCCCATGCGACGGTCACTCTGAACAACATCAATGACAACACCATCAAGAGCCGGGCGGCTTCGTTCCGAACCGCCAAAGGCGGCGGTTCGGCCGACCTCAGGGATGCGAGCATCTCGGCCGGAATCACCCGCAACTGGATGAGCCCGACGACGAGGAATTTCAGAATCGGCAGCGTGGGCGCTTCATATTCATTCTCCGACCAGTACAATGTGAAGGAATCCGTCAGTTCCCTTGTGTATTTCCCGACGGAAAGTTATTCGTCCAGATCTACCGAATCCTCTTCCTACAGCGCCACCGGCAACAAGAACCATTCTTTTTCCCTCAACGGTTTCAAGGCTCTCCGGGATGGCGGGATCAATGCCGGAGTGAACGTTTCCCTTGCCTCGTCAGGAAGCACTTCACGTAGCAGAATGTTCAATTACCAGGATGAGCTGAGCCCCCAGGGGACGGCCTCTTCGACCGTCAACGACAACCGCGGCCACAGTTTCTCTGCCAGTCTTTCAGCCCACAAGGGCTTCCGGAACAAGCTCAGGGTGTCGGCGGGAGTGAACTACTCGGAGAGCAATTCGGATGCCGGTTCCACCAAGAGGGACACAACCACTTCGACAATCACCAACACCGTCCTGGACATCACCACAGGTGCGCTTTCAAGGTCCTTTTCGGTCTTCCCGTCGGTCCGTTACGAGATTTCGGACCGGTCCTCCATAGGATTCAACTATTCGTTCAGCGACTCCTACAGCCAGTCTGAAAGGCTGGCCTGGGACATCACCGACCCTGCGATGCAGAAGGTGGATTCCGTCAACACCCAGATCCGCACCAACGCCAACAACGTCCACTCCGCCGGCCTGTCTTTCGCGACCGCTTTCGGAGAGGACGGCAGCAAGGTAATCCTGAACGCATCCCTGGGCTTCAACTCCATCGGACTGAGCCGGAGCGATGCTTTTCCGGAGGAGGAGCCAGTATATTCCCGAAGATTCAACTCTTTCCGGCCTGCCCTGTCCGTGGGCAACGACAGCCAGATCAACCGCTGGGCTTTCTCCTGGTCTTCTTCCGCATCCTCTCCTTCCATCGAGCAGATGCGTCCGAGGATCAACAACACCAATCTCTACTCGGTCTCTGCCGGCAACCCGGACCTCGACCAGACGAAGACCGATGCCTTCAGCCTCAGTTTCAGCACCATCCTCGGCAAGGATGTCCGCTCTTCGATGAATGAATATGACGAGAACGATCTCCGTGGCGGCCTCGGTAAGGAGCGCTACATCAACAGCAACTTCGTGACCTTGGAGGCCAAGGCCGCCTTCACGGTCAACCGCGACGTGATCGTCGGCAGGAAGACCTATTTCACGGAGGAAACGTATCTCCCTGAATATTCATACACGATGCCCGCCCAGTCGACTTTCTCTTCCTACGAGAATGCCGACGCATCCTATGCAGCCTCCCTGTCCTTGGGTCTGGGGATACCTCTCGAACCCGTGAAATGCATCCTCAACACAGGTCTTTCGATTGGATGGGACCTGTCCCCGATCTACATCAATTCGGTGCTCACCGAGGTTCAGAACTTCCGTCCAACCCTTTCCCTCGGCCTTCGGAGCAACTTCTCGCGCAATTTCCGCTTCAATCTCAAGGGGAACTGCTCCTATGTGCATTCGACGAACGGCACCAACGGTGACACCGACTACTTCACCGAATCCCTGCGTGCCGGAGTCGATGTCAACAACATCCTTAAGCTGCTATATCTCGGGGCCAACTACACCAAGACCTTCATGCAGGGAATATCTTACCCGGGCATTGCCGACAACATCCTCGACCTGAGGGGAGGAGTACGCTTCGGTCCGAGAAACAACTACGACCTGAGTCTCAATGTCCACGACCTTTTCAACCGGACGTCGGGATTCTCCCGGTCCGTGTCGGCCGACCATGTGACAAACAAATGGACGCACAACTTCGGGCGGTACGTGATGTTCCGCTTCGTCGTCCATTTCACTTCGATGAAGGGAGGAATCCGCTGACACATCCACACTGAAACTACAAATATCCAAGGCTATGATAATAGGAATAGGAGAAACCGTCTTCGACATCGTCTTCAAGTGCGCTCAGCCACAATCGGCTGTTCCGGGAGGCTCCACTTTCAACTCCATCATCTCTCTCGGGCGGACTGCCGGGAAAATGTTTCCGGAGGTTCCGGTCGTGATGGTGACGCAGATGGGAAAGGACAAGGTCGGGGACATCATCCTCTCCTTCATGAGGGAGAACAATGTCCGTACTGAGGCCGTGAAGTGCCTGGAAGGCATCCAGAGCACCGTGTCGATTGCAATGCTCGATGAGGCCAACGATGCCTCGTACGAATTCTACAGGGATGCGGCAAATCCGGCCTTCGAGGGTTCTCCGGTGGAGTTCCATCCCGGAGACCTGGTCCTTTTCGGGTCCTTCTTCGCCATCAGCGAGGGCACCGGGGAAGCCACCAGGCAACTTGTCCGCAGGGCCAGGGCTGCGGGAGCCATCATCTACTATGACATCAATTTCAGGAGAAGCCATCTTCTGGACCTTCCCCGTACGAAGGCTTTCATCGAAGAGAACTGCGCCCTGAGCGACATCGTCCGCGGCTCTTCGGAGGATATCTCCTACATCTACGGAAGCGACGATGCCGATCTGGTCTACAGGGAGCACATCGCCCCTCTCTGCAGCACCTTCATCTGCACCAGGGGAGCCGACAGGACGGAAGTCTACTCGGCCGGAAAGAAAGCAGTCTTCGGCGTGAAGAAGATTCAGACCGTGTCCACGATCGGAGCCGGGGACAGTTTCAATGCCGGAATCATTTTCGGACTTCTCAAGGAGGGTTTCACCAAGGAGAAGGTGAGCCGTCTGGAGGCGCAGGACTGGGAGAAGCTGGTTCCTCTTGCCACGGAGTTTTCGGCCAATGTCTGCCGGAGCATGGAGAACTATGTGGGCAGGGACTTTCTTGAAAAAGTGATTTGAGATGTGCCCGGAAACAGCAACAGGGGAGGCCAAGCGTGCCCTCAGGGCAAAGATAAGGGCGTTGAGGGAATCTTTCGTTGAATATGATTCTTCGGCCATCGTCCGCCGCATTCAGGAACTCGACCCATGGAAGAAGGCATCGACAGTCCTCCTCTATCATCCCCTGAAAGGTGAGGCCGACCTGGGAGCCCTGTTCCAGAGCCCAGGGAAACGGATTGCGCTGCCGCTTGTCGAAGGTGACAGTCTTCTGCTGAAGGAATATCTTCCCGGAACCCTGGTGAAGGGCTATGCCGGAATCATGGAACCTGTCTCCACAGCTCCGGACATCAACCCTTCCGATGTGGATCTTGCCATAGTGCCCGGAGTCGCATTTGACAGGAACGGACACCGCCTCGGTCGGGGCA
>JBJFDD010000023.1:0-3256 GCA_051889815.1 Candidatus Cryptobacteroides sp.
CGCAAGAGCCCAGAGGGTGAAGATGGAGAGGGTCTGGTTTGCCCAGCCGAAGTATTTCCAGATGGTGTTGAAGCCGTCTTTGTCTGCTATGTTGAACCAGAGGAAAAGTGCTGAGACGATGAATAGCGGGATGCTGACAACCAGCCTGTTGCGAATCGGCTTCTGGTTGATGTGAAGGGTCTCGGCGACAATCATCCTGGCGCTCCTTAGAGATGTGTCACCGCTGGTGATAGGGGCGGCAACCACACCAAGGATGGCCAGTATTCCGCCGATTGTGCCGAGCCATTTCCCGGACACGGCAGTTACAATCTGCGGAGCAGAAGCTCCGAGGTCCGAACCGACTTCTGCAGCACCTCCGTCGAAGAAGAAATAGGAAGAGATTGTTGCCCATACCAGTGCCACGAGACCTTCGGTGATCATTGAACCGTAGAACACAGGTCTTCCCAGGGACTCCTTCTTGAGACATCTTGCCATCATTGTGCTCTGAGTGGCGTGGAATCCGCTGATTGCTCCGCATGCTATGGTGATGCAAAGGCAAGGGAAAATCGGCTGTCCGGTCACTCCGAGCGAAGGTGCCCGGCTCGCAAGACCGTCCCAGAATTCCGGAAGGGTCGGCCATTTGATGAACAGGCAGACCATCAGGGCAACAGCCATGAACAGGAGGGCAAAGGCGAAAAGAGGGTAGATCTTGCCGATGATCTTGTCAATCGGCAGCATCGTTGCAAGGATGTAATATGCGAATATGACAAAGACCCACAGCATCATGGAGGATGCGCTACCGTCTCCCATGAGGTCTCCCAGGATGATGGCAGGGCTGTAGGTGAAGACCGCTCCCACCAGGACCAGGAGGAAGACGGTGAATGCGAGCATCACCCGTTTGGTGTGCCTGCCCAGATATGTACCTACCAGCTCGGGAAGCCCTGCTCCGTCGTGGCGTACCGACAGCATGCCAGACAGATAGTCGTGGACAGCACCTGCGAATATGCAGCCGAACACTATCCAGAGGTAGGCGGACGGTCCGAACTTGGCACCCATGATGGCGCCGAAAATCGGTCCTGTGCCGGCGATGTTGAGGAATTGGATCATGAAGACCTTCCAGGTCGGCATCGGAACGAAGTCCATTCCGTCTTCTTTCGAAATTGCAGGGGTGGGGCGACTGTCATCCGGGGAGAAGAACCGCTCCACCAGCTTGCCGTACAGCAGATATCCCAGGATAAGGGCGGCAATGCTGATAATGAATGAATACATGGTAGTTGTTGTCCGTTTTATAAGGTTTTGCGCGAGTGAACGCAAATGTAATCATTAATTCATAATGAAGCGCTTCTTTTTTTGAAGATTTGAGCGGATGTCGGTATATTTGCAACAGATAACTACACTGATAACTGATCCATACGTAATGAAAAAAGCAATTGCAGTCTTTGCGGCTCTTGCCGCCACCGTGCTCGCCGCTGCCCAAAGTTGGGCTCCGGCCGGCGACAGAATCAAAACTCCTTGGGCAGAGGAGGTTTCCCCAACAAACTCCCATCCGGAGTATCCGCGTCCGCAGATGGTCCGCCCGGACTGGAAGAACCTCAATGGATTGTGGGAATATTCAATCACCCCTAAAGGCGAATCTTGCCCGGAATCTTTCGAGGGCAGCATCCTTGTTCCTTTCGCCGTTGAATCTTCCCTGTCGGGCGTTGCCCGCACATTGACTTCCAACGATGCGCTCTGGTACAGGACCACATTTACCGTCCCTTCCGCATGGAAGAACAAGAGGTTGATGCTCAATTTTGAGGCAGTGGACTGGAGGGCAGACGTCTATGTCAATGGCGTGCAGGTCGGAACCCACACGGGGGGCTACACCCATTTCGGCTTCGATGTCACCCCTTACCTGAAGAACGGGTCCAACACTCTTGTCGTAAAGGTGCAGGACTCTACCGATGACAATTTCCAGCCTCGCGGGAAGCAGGTCATGAATCCTAGCGGAATCTGGTACACTCCTGTGTCCGGAATCTGGCAGACTGTCTGGCTTGAGCCGGTCTCCAAGGCACACATTGTCGATTATCTCCCTGTCTCCGACATACATGCCGGTTCGATCGACATCCGGGTCGATGCAGAAGGTGCCCAGGAAGGCGACCTGGTCAAGGTGTCCCTTCTTGAAGGAGGTATCGGCTACAGCACCGAAAGCGGAACATCTTCCCCTGAAATCGCTTCCGCAACAGGAATCCCTGGAGGGAAGGTCACCGTTCCTGTAAAGGATGCCAAACTCTGGTCTCCTGATTCACCTTACCTCTACGGATTGAAAATTTCCCTTATCCGTGGCGGAAAGGTCATCGACACGGTTGACGGCTACACCTCGATGCGTGAGGTTTCCGTCATCCGTAAAGGCATGCCGGCTTGCGGCCTGAACGGCAAGGCGTTGTTCCATTTCGGACCTCTCGACCAGGGCTGGTGGCCTGACGGACTTTACACTGCACCTACCGACGAGGCACTCAAGTTCGACATCGAAAAGACAAGGGAGTTCGGCTTCAACATGATCCGCAAGCACATCAAGGTAGAGCCTTCCCGCTGGTTCTACTACTGCGACCAGCTCGGAATCATGGTATGGCAGGACATGCCTTGCTTTGCCGCTGGAGGAAACGTCTGGGGACGCCGCAACTATGACGAAGGCACCGATTTCCCGGCAACCACCGCAGCCAAGCTCAACTACTACAAGGAGTGGGGCGAGATAATGGACCAGCTTGCAAAGTTCCAGTGCATCGTGATGTGGGTGCCTTTCAATGAGGCATGGGGCCAGTTCAACACCCGTGAGGTCGTTGAATTCACCCGCAGCAAGGACGCTACAAGACTCATCAACATGTCATCCGGAGGAAGCTGGGTGGCTGACTGCGGAGATGTGCTTGACAACCACAACTATCCTTTCCCGGCGATGTTCCAGTGGGATCCGAAGATGATCAATGTGGTCGGTGAATATGGCGGAATCGGCCTCCCGCTTGAAGGCCATCTCTGGCAGGCTGACCGCAACTGGGGTTATGTCCAGTACAAGAACGGTGAGGAAGTCTTCAATGAATATGCAGACTTCGCCGTCATGCTCGAGAACCTGGTGAAGCAGGGCGTAGCCGGTGCAGTCTACACTCAGACCACCGATGTCGAGGGTGAGGTCAATGGTCTTATGACCTATGACCGCAAAGTCATAAAGATGGACGCCCGAAAACTCAACGAGGTCAACACCAGGGTAATCAAATCAATGACGCGTTAGAATTTTCCTGACAAG
>JBJFDD010000024.1:0-12053 GCA_051889815.1 Candidatus Cryptobacteroides sp.
AGGCATCCCGCAAACTGTACATCACCCAGGGAACCATTTCCCAACAGATCAGGCAACTGGAGGACGAGATGGGAGTCCAGTTGTTTGACAGGACGTCCCAGAAGATTGTCCTCACTGAAGCCGGGATTGAAATGCTCCCGATGGCACTCAAGATAATAGAAGACGCCGACATCTGCAAAGAGAAGATTTCCAGCCTGCGCAACGCCGCAGTCGGGACTCTCAACATCGGCGCGACAAGGTCCTTCTGCAATATGATCAATGCGGCGATGTATTCATTCCTCAATGATGTTCCCGGCGTCAAGCTGACGGTCTCGTACAAGACAGCCTCGGAACTTCTCTACATGCTCCGCAGGAACGAGATAGACATGGCAGTGGCGTTCAGGCCCGATGTTGAATATGACGACATTGTCACCTATCCGCTTTTCAAGACCTATCTCTGTGCAGTGATGCGGAAGGACCACCCGCTGGCCGACCGTGACAGAATCTCCCTCTCGGAACTGAAAGACTACGGGACCATCATCCCGGGCAGGGGAAGTTCCCAGGGCTGCCATTTCGGCCGTTTTGCAGGAATTGACACCGGCCGTCTCAAGGTCAGGGCGGAAATCAACGATCCGCACCTTATCGTTGATGTGGCCCAGTCATCCAATCTGGTGGCCATCATCACTCCGGTTTCCAGTTGGAACCGTCCTGGGATTGTCGCCATCCCGCTCGAGGAAGGCAGGTTTCCGATGACCGGGAGTGTCCATTTCCTCAAGGACAGGTACCGGAAAAAGTCAGGGGAACTGTTCCTTTCCATGCTGATGGATGAGGCTGCAATATGCCGCTTTGAAAGAAATCTTCAGAAACAGTGAAAATGATTTCGTATTTAGACAATAAAAGTGTAACTTGACCTCACAAAAGAAACAAACACAAATAACCAATAACGATATGAAGACATCTGAACTTATCAGCAGACTGCAGGCAGAGATGCAGGAGAAGGGAGACAAGGAGATCATCATCGCAGCCAACAAGCATAGTTACAAGGATGTAAAGCTCGTTACGAGAGATGAAGTCACCACTCTCGCTCTCTTTGACAAGGTAGCTGACTAGCTTTTCCGCAGCCATCTTGCCGGGTATCAGGCCGTGGATTCGACAAGTGTCCGCGGCCCTTTCTCCACAATGCTTCGCCAGCGGTCCATTGTGGAAGGATGTTTTTTGTGCAAACCAACCATATTCAAATCATCAGGAAGATGAAAAGAATCACAATGGTCGTGGCGCTCCTCCTGTCGTGCGTCTTCTCATCCAACGCAGGAAAAATCGTGACTGACACCCTCCGGAGCGAAATCCTGGGCTCCGATGTGGTCTTCAATGTCTATCTTCCCAACGGTTTCGGAGACAATCCTTCGGAACAATACCCGGCAGTATATCTCCTGCATGGCCTGAGCGACAACTACACTGCCTGGCGTGACAGGGGGAACATGCAGACCGTGGCTGACGAACTGATCGAGTCCGGAGAGGCTGTACCGATGGTCATCATCATGCCGAACGCTGGCGGGCCTGACATCCACAACATTTGGAACGGCTATTTCAACATGCCCGGATGGAACTACGAAGATTTCTTCTTCACCGAATTCCTCCCAAATGTTGAAAGCAAGTACCGCTGCGGGGGTGACAAGAGCCGCCGGGCGATAATGGGCCTTTCGATGGGCGGTGGAGGAAGCACTGTCTACTGCCAGCGCCACCCGGAACTCTTCTCAAGCTGCTATGCCATGAGCGCATGGCTGGACAACAAAGGCGACGAGGTCGGCGGGAAACAGGCAGCCAGGGACAAGTTCTATCTTGTCTGCCAAGCCGTCAGGGAGCATTCGGCTCTGGATTTCCTCGACAATGCTGACGAGGCTACCAGGGAAAGGCTGCGCACCGTGAAGTGGTTCTTCGACTGCGGAGACGACGACTATCTCCTGGAGCTTTCATTCGCGCTCCACATCAAGATGCGCCAGGCCCGTATCAAGGACGAATTGAGAGTGCGCAACGGGGTTCACAACTGGGAGTACTGGCATCAGGCACTGCGGATCGCACTTCCTTTCGCTTCCCGGAATTTCAGCTGAAGCCTCTTGCCGGATCAACTGTTGTAGGTGTGGACACTCCTGCCCCGGGCGGCAGGCAGGTAATTGACTCCCCACCAGCACATCTGCAGGCAGGCGAACGAGAGGATGAGCACCCACAGCGCCGCTTTCCCGTTCCTGGCCGGAGTGTGCCGCAGGTGGATATAGCACAGGTATCCCATCCAGGTCACCGCTGCCCAGGTTTCCTTCGGATCCCACGTCCAGCAGTCTCCCCATGCCTCATTGGCCCAGAGTGCCCCCATCAGCATTCCCAGGGTCATGAAGCAAAGCCCGATGCGCACCAGGTTGTCGAGGATTGAATATTCATACACGCCCGGCGTGCCTTTGCTCGCCAGCATCCACACAGCAAGGAGGGTTGCCGCCCCCAGAAGAGCATAGGCGAACATGTACACTATGACGTGGGGCGCGAACCAAGGGCTCTGCAGGGCCGGCACCAGGGCCTGGCTGTGGATTTCCGGCTTGAAGAGGTTGATCATGGTGAACACGGTGGACATCAGCGTCGAAAATGACAGTATCCACTTGTAGTCCCATCTTGAATAGACCAGGATTCCTACCACCGGAAGGAAGAAGGCATACCACAGGCGGGTCTCTCCCATTGTCCTGAGCGGAGGCCTGTCAAGCGATGCCCACATCCCGAGGATGAAGGCGAAGTACAGGCATATTCCCAGAAGGGTCGCCGTCGATGCGAGGACCTTCCTGTCCTTCCAGGCGGCGAGTGCGCCCGCAATCTGCAGGATCAGTGCGGGTATTGCAAACCAGGTGAATGTGTTCCAGCCTATCATTTCCTATCCTCCTTCCTTTTGCCTGACGCAGTCATGAAACTTGCGAGCGCCCCGCCGATGAGCATGAATATCCCGGCCATTACCAGAGGCAGCCACGGGTTGCGTACCGCCCTCAAGATGCTGGTGTCGCTCCATTCCCCCATGCTGACGTCATAGCCTTGCTGGTAGATAGTCCAGCCGCTCACGCGCATCGGCCGGTTGACTTCTATTGTCCCGTCGGCAGTCCGGCCTCCGGCATTGACGGTCACCTCCGAGGTGTATTTCCTGGCTTCCCTCGGGGCCATCATCAAGTTTTCCCCTCCGCCGAGGTCAAGGGTTGCCGGCGGAAACAGGAAACTGCCGCAACTGACCCAGCCACAGTGGCTTTCGTTTCCCCTTGAGGCTTTTATCTCCATCGCGCAGCAGGCTCCGGGATGCAGCCAGGTCCTGTAGCTGACTGAATCCTCTCCGGCGGTCCCGGCATAGGGAATGTTCCGGAGCACTTCGATGTCCCAGTCCCCAAGCCTGCCACCGAGCATCCCGTTGTCAATCCGGAGACTTCCGGAAGGGTCGTTCCCGAGCCTGAGTACTGGCGGATACTGTTCCATCCTGAATGAGTGGAGGGTGACACTGACCTCCTTTCCGGCTGTAGCTCCTTCCGTCACTGTTATTTCTTCCCGGTGTACATCCGGACTGCCCAGTGTGCCGGCCACGAGTGCCACGAAGAGTCCCAGATGGTTGAGGATGAAAGGGATGTCCTTTGCCCTGAACCTGGAAATCCTGTTTAGTGTGGAAAGGCCGATGATGGTTGTCATCCAGAAATAGGAGAGGATGAAAGGCCAGAAACCCAGGAAGTCAACTCCGGTCAGGCCCATGATGAAAGTCAGGACGGCGCAGAAGGCAATAGAGGGCACAGCCGCACCACCGTGCATCATCCATTCGACAGGATGGAACCGTTTCCGGAGCAGGAACAGGATACCCAGGAAACAGAGGTAGATGATAAGCACAATGATGTTGACCGGAAATGCAAGCGCACTCCAATCCAGGCTTCCGCAGAGCAGTTCAACCAGGGCTCCCAGCACCAGGATCCCCGCTCCGATCGCGAAACCTTCTTTGATGTTCCAAGGTCTTTTCCACATAATTGTAACAAATATAACAATTCAGCCTCGATTTTTTGATTATATTTGTAAGATTGATACGCAAAGCGCAAACAGATATGACCGTAACACCGAAAAAGGAATACATCACTCCTGTTTTGGCAGTCGAAGAACTTGACTGTGAAGAATATGTCCTTCAGAACAGCATAGAAGGCGCCCCTGAAGATTATCCCTTTGGTTTCTGATAGCTGCAAGTTATGAAAAAGCCTTTCTCCCTTCTCTTGCTTGCCGCTCTCGCAAGCTTTGTCTCCTGCAAGGAAATCCAGAATCAGCCCGAAGAATATGTCGAAGTCACCGTCAACGCGGAGGCTTCCGCCTACCGGACGCGTGCAGTCCTCACGGACAAGGTCGGGGATGTCTATCCCATTTTCTGGACCACCGGCAAGCAAGTCGGTTTCTATGCCGGCTCCAGCCAGGCGGTCTGGGCCAACCCTTCCACAGCAGGAAGCACAACTTCCTTCTCCGTGGTTCTTCCGAATGAGGCTACCGGCAACCTTGTAGCCCTTTCACCGAAGAGCTCCGATGGAGTACAGGGAGGCTTTTCAGCATATTCAATTGCCTCATCGACAGTTGCTTGCGTTGTTCCGTCTGAACAAATACCGACCGAAAGCTCCGTCGACGAGGCGGCATTGCTGCTGGCTGCTGCCATCGAGATTCCTTCCGGAGGCATTCCTTCCGAAATCGACATGAATTTTGCTCCTGTCAATGCTTTCGGCAAACTGGTCCTTTCAAATCTGCCGGCTTCAAACATCAACAAAGTGACGCTCGAATTCCCGCGGGTCGTTGCCGGAACCAATGTGAAATATTCAGTTGAAGACGGAACCCTTTCAGGTGCCGGAGTAAAAACCCTGACCCTTCTGACCGACGACATTTCTCCTGACGGCGACGGGAACTTCACAGTCTGGTTCGGCTGTGTTCCTGTGTCGATGAATTCGGGGACCTTCACTGTCACCGTTGAGGACTCGCGCGGGATAACATATTCAAAGGCAATCTCTCTGTCTGCTTCCAAGATGCTGGAATTCAATGCGGGACGCGTTCGCCCCATTCAGGTGGACATGGAAGGTACCGCAGTCGAGACAGTGAAGGAGGTCACCCTCTGGTCAGAAACCTGGACAGGAGGCACTTCCGGGGAGGCCCCTTCCTCCTATGGTTTCGAGGGCACGAGCGTCTATGGCGGCGCGACGGTTAAATATTCACAGTCCACGACTGAAACCAAGCTTTACAATGAGACCTATGCGGGCGGTACCGCTCCCGAGCTGCTTCTGAAGAAAGCCGGCAGCCACACCTGGACTGTCGCCGGCATTCCTACCGCTGGCGCCACAACGATGACTCTCACCCTAAAGGCGAACAAGACGAATTTCACTGTTATCTCCACCACATCCGGAATCACCGTAACAAGTGCAGGGTCATTTACCTGGACCATCGCCAATCCTACGTCCGCCCCGACATTCACCCTTGTCTTTAAGAACACTTCAAGTGGTGACAATGTCCGCCTCGATGACATTCTCCTCATCGGGACGATAGTCTCAGGCGGATCTTCCCAGGCGACAGCGGTCTTCACGGATGATGCAACCGATGTTACCACCAGCACTGCCGTTCTCCATGCCTCTTTCGCAAATGCCGCCGTCGCTCCGGACTATGCAGGCTTCTATTGGGGAACCTCCGAATCGGAAATGGACGAGGACCAGATCTACACAAGCAACCTCATCACCTCCACGAGCGGAACCTTCTCCGCCACCCTTGACAACCTCACAGAGGGCGTCACCTACTACTACAGGGCGTACATCAAGGTCCTGGAGGGTTCTGAATATGTCGAATATGTCAGCCCGGAGTTCAGGACCCTGCGCACCGGTACCACCCAGGGCGATGTCTCCGGCGACCAGTACGGCTGGTTCGAACTTCCGCAGATGAACTACAATGTCAGCGGCAGCTACAGGATAAGTACTGACAATCCGGACAACTACTACGCCTACCATATGTGCGCCGGTGGAGAAAAGGGTCCGCAGGGAAAGACTGCAAGGAACTACACCGTCTGCTTCAGCGGCACCCACCACTGTCCGGTCTGGGTTGCAGCTCCGAGACACAGCATGTATGTCGGTTCTTCAGGCAGGAATGCTTCCTACACACGGGACGGTTCCGTTCCTTCCGGCATCCAGTACAGTTCCAAGTCTGCCGGAGGCGGCTGCAACAAGGGACACATGCTCGGATCTGCCGAGAGGACAAGTTCGGTAGCTACCAACAAGCAGGTGTTCTACTACACGAACATCGCCCCGCAGCTTTCTTCCGGATTCAATACCGGCGGAGGCGGATGGAACCTTCTTGAGGACTGGGTTGACACCAAGGTCTGCGCCGACACCCTCTATGAGGTCATTGGCTGCTATTTCGACAAGTTCACTGACGGCTACGGCTACACGGTTTCCCCGAAGACCATCGAATTCGGCGGCCGTACGGATGTCTCCATGCCGACAATGTTCTACTACGTACTACTCCGCACCAAGAAGGGCAACACCGGCAAAGCCCTCAAGGACTGCTCTGCCGACGAGATGATGTGTGCTGCCTTTGTCAGGGCTCACACCAATTCGCTCAAGGGGCAGAAGCCGTCGAGGACGGAGATGATGAGTGTGGCCGATCTGGAAAAAATAACCGGGTTCACCTATTTCATCAATGTGCCGGATGCCCCGAAGACTGTCATGAATCCGTCTGACTGGGGCTTGTAGCCGGGCTTGCCTGAATGACAAAATATTCAATTTTACCATCATGAAAAGATTAATGTTCATTGCGGTTCTTCCGCTCCTCTGTCTTGCTTCCTGCAAGAGTTCGAAATCCGTCAGCGCATCGGTTCCTGCCCGCGTCGAGGATGGCATTATCGTCCTTGAGACCCCGGCAAGGGAACCTGGACAGCAGTCTGCCCTGGGCATGGCCTGCGACCCTATCGACACCGTTCGTGTCGGTTTTGTCGGAATCGGAGGAAGAGGAACCTGGGCTGTCCAGCGTTTCACTTACCTGGACAATGTGAAGGTTGTCGCCCTCTGCGACCTTGATTCTTCAAGAGTGGACGCCTGCAACTCGATTCTTGCCAATGCCGGCCTTCCCCAGGCGCAGGGATTCGTGGGAGAAGAGGCCTACAAGCAACTTTGCGAAATGGAGGACCTGGACCTTGTCTATATCTGCACCGACTGGCTGGACCATGTCCCTGTAGCAGTCTGCGCAATGAACCACGGCAAGCATGCAGCCATTGAAGTCCCGGGAGCGATGAGCATCGACGAGTGCTGGCAGATTGTCAACACCAGCGAGAAGACCCGCCGCCACTGCATGATGCTTGAGAACTGCTGCTACGATTTCTTCGAGATGGCAGCCTTGAATATGGCGCAGCAAGGCCTGTTCGGTGAAGTCTATCATGTCGAGGGTGCCTACATCCACTATCTTGCAGAAGACTGGGACTTCAGCGAGACCTGGAGGATCGACTACAACATGGCCCACCGGGGCGACAACTATCCTACCCATGGACTTGGACCTATCGCCCAGGTCCTGGATATCCACAGGGGTGACAAGTTCGACTATCTTGTTGCCATGGACACTCCTTCCTACAACGGAAAGAAGGCCGCCAAAAGGTACCGTGACTCCGAGGAGTGCCTCGACGGCGACCACACAATCAGCCTCATCCGCACTGAAAAGGGCAAGATGGTGGAGGTCCAGCACAATGTCTATGCACCGCGGCCTTACACCAGGATGTACCAGCTGACCGGTACCGAAGGATTCGCCAACAAGTATCCTTCAGAGGGCATTGCCGTCAAGTCCATCAATGGCCACGACTATGTCCCGCGTCCGGTGATGGATTCGCTCCTGAATGCCTACAAATTCGACTTCGTCAAGGAAATCGAGGAGAAGGCACGTCAGGTCGGAGGACATGGAGGAATGGATTTCATCATGGACTACAGGTTGATCTACTGTCTGCACAACGGTCTTCCTCTCGACCAGGATGTCTATGACGCAGCAGAATGGAGCGCTGTCCAGGAACTCAGCCGTATCTCGCTTGAGAACGGTTCGATGCCGGTCAGGTTCCCTGACTTCACCCGTGGAGACTGGAATGTGGTGGATGGTTTCCACTATGCTTTCAAGAAGTAATCCTTGCCCCCTGCGGTAGTTTTTGTTAACTTTGCACTCATTATGAAAATTCTGGTAATCAATTGCGGAAGTTCCTCGATCAAGTATCAGTTGCTTGATATGCGCAGCGAGAGCGATTACAGCCTTCTCGCCAAAGGAAACCTTGAAAAGATATCCCTTCCGGACAGCAGGATCACCCACAAGCCTGTAGGAAAGGATCCGATGGTAAAAGTTTCACCGGTAGCCGACCACACTGAAGGAATGAAGGTCGTCCTCGACGCCCTGACCGATCCGGTCTGCGGTGTGATTTCCAGCTTCGACGAGATCGATGCTGTGGGTCACCGCATTGTCCAGGGTGCGGATTTCTTCAACGGCCCGGCTCTCATCGATGAGGATGTGATGGAGAAGATCACCATCTGCTGTGACTATGCCCCTCTTCACAATCCTGCACATATCCTCGGTATCCGTGCGATGCAGGCGGTCCTGCCTGAAGTACCCCAGGTGGCTGTTTTCGACACGGCCTTCCATCAGACCATGGCTCCGGAAGTGTACATGTACGCCCTCCCTTACGAGTACTACGAAAAGTATCGCGTACGCCGTTACGGCGCCCACGGAACCTCCCACAAGTACGTCAGCCAGAGGGCAATCCAGTTTGCAGGCCTGGATCCTGAAAACAGCAGGATCATCACCTGCCACATAGGCAACGGAAGTTCTGTCACTGCCGTGAAGAACGGCAAGTGCTTCGACACTTCGATGGGATTCACTCCGCTTGAGGGCATGATCATGGGAACCCGTTGCGGCAACATCGACGCCAGCCTCGTTCCTTACCTGATGAAGAAGGAGAATCTCTCACCGGATGATGCCACTGCGATGATGAACAAGAAATCCGGTTTCCTGGGACTGTCAGGCAAGACTTCCGACATGCGTGACGTTCTCGGTTTTGCCGCAGAAGGAGATGTGCGCAGCCAGCTTGTCGTCAACAGGCTCATCCTTGACATCACCAAACTCATCGGCCAGTACATCGCCGAGATGGGCGGAGTCGACCTCATCGTCTTCACTGCAGGTATTGCCGAAAACAATCCTTGGCTTCCGGTCAACATCTGTGAGCACTTCAAGTACATGGGGCTCAAGATGGCCTGGGAGATGGAAAACAAGAGCGGTGTTGCATTCTACAAGGAATGCCAGGAATCAGTCAAGGCCCACGCAGTGAGCGACGAGTCCTATATCTCCGCTCCGGATTCCGCTATCAAGGTTGCAATGATTCCGACCAATGAAGAACTCATGATTGCGATTGACACAATGAATCTCACAAAGTAGAGGTCAAAATATTCAAATACTCCGGGAGGCTGGCTGACAATTGCTTCAGTCAGCTTCTTTTTTGCTATATTTGTGAACATGAAGACTTTCCTCCGCACTCTGCTTTTCGTCTGTGCAGCCGCTCTGGCAGCACTGCCCGCACTCTGCCAGACCAGGGTCTCCGCTTCCGGGGAACACCGTTATCAGAATCCGGCCCACAAGGAATTTCCTGTCATGGCCTGGTTCACCCTCCATGGCCCCCATCTGGACTCCTCCCATTTCGCGTCTTTGAGGGATGCCGGGTTCAATCTTGCCTTTTCCTTCCTCTCGGACCTTGAAGAGGTGGACAGGGTGCTGGAAGGAGCGCAGGGCATTGAATATTTCACATTCCAGCCCTGGAAGGTCAATTCCGTCATATTCCACGACGCTCCGATTGACAGCACCGGCGCAAGGACTGAAGTCTTCTACAGGGTGAAGAAGGTCAATGACGAGATCCACGCCCTCACCTCCATATTCCTTGGCGCCGAAGTCGTCAATGTCGGCCACACAGGCAGTCTTCCGGAGGGGACGCGGCAATTCTCGGCACTTCCGAAGCAGGTCGGTACCCTTGAATATTCCGGCGATGGCCTTCTCGTTTCCCATCTTCGCAACGGCCGGAAGGAATATCTCCTTCTGGTGAACCGTAGCCTGTCCGGATCACAGAAGGTTACCCTGGAATTCCTCCGGAATAAAGTCAGGAGAATCTTTGCGACCGGGTTCAGCTTCCTCAGGCGAAAGGGACGCATGAGGCTGTTCTCGAACCGGGGAACATGCTTCTCTACCGTTTGAAATAACCAATCTGTACAATTCATGACAAACACTATGATGACTTTGCTTGCGGCTGTTCTGGCCGCAGCCTCCGCCTCCGCCGCTCCGGCTCCGGAGAATGATGGAACATTCGATCCTTTTGCCTGTTATTCACCCTACATGGGCACCGGCGCCTCCGGCTGCCTGGTCCCTGTTGCCTCCATGCCGTACGGAATGGTCGAGATGGCAGCCGACACCTATGACATGGGCAACGGCTACAACTACGCCCACGACGGAATCCTGGGCTTCAGCCACCAGCACAAGTCCGGCTCGGGCGGTGGTTCCGACTATCTTGACATCCTTTTCCTTCCGGTGAAAGGGGAAGACTGGGCCGGACGGGAAACCCTCGACTACAACTACAAGACTCCGTTCTCCCATGACAAGGAGTGGTGTGAGCCCGGCTATTATGCCGTGGAACTGCCCGAGATGGGGGTCAAGGCCGAGCTTTCGGCAACTCCACGATGCGGCGCCCACAGATATTCATTCAATGACGACGTGCAGAAGGAGGCTCTCGTCATCAATCTCGAGCACGGCAACAGGAGCAACTGCACGATTGTTCCCGAAGACTGGTTCGACACTGTAAAGGTGGCCTGTCTTGAGAAGGTCAACCGCCACACCGTCAGGGGCTACAGGATTTCCAACGGATGGTGTCCCGAACAGCATGTGTATTTCTACGCCAGGTTCTCCAAGCCAATTGAAAGCATTGATTTTTATGATTCATGCCGGAAGGTGGGTGAGCCTGTCCGCAAGCTCGAAGGCTTGGATGTTCGTGCCATCCTCACTTTCGGAGGCAGGAAAGGCGAGCCTCTCGAAGTCAGTGTCGGAATCTCAGCCGTGGACATGAAAGGCGCCCGGAAGAATTATCGTGCGGAGGCCAGGCACTGCAGTTTCGACCGGATACGGCAGAAAGCCCATGAAGCCTGGGACCGGGAACTCTCTGCCCTTCAGATTAGTGGCACTGACGAGGAACATGCCAAAGTCCTCTACACCTGCTTCTACAACACCCATCTCTACCCTTGCCTTTACAGCGACGTTGACGGGCGATTCCGCAGCTCCGACAGGAAAGTCCACAAAGGCAACTACCGCTATTTCGCCGGAGTCCTCAGCCTGTGGGACACTTTCCGCGCCCAGTTCCCGCTCACAACCATCCTCCATCCCGACATTACCTGCGATGTGATGAAGACCTTCCAGGAGCACTTTGACAATTGCGGGCAACTGCCGATATGGACCCTTTCCGGCCAGGAGAACATGTGCATGATCGGCTACCATTCGATGCCTGTCATAGCTGACGCCTATGCCCAGGGAGTGCGCGGATTCGATGCGGAAAAGCTTCTCGAAGCGATGACCGTCTCCGCCAGCCGCGACACTTTCGGTTTCTTCCTCAGGTCGTTCCGCGGAGCCAAGGACTATCTCGCCCTGAAGTATGTTCCTTGCGACAAGGAAGTCTCCGCAGTTTCCAAGACTCTTGAATATGTCTACGACGACTGGTGCATAGCCCAGATGGCCCGCATGCTCGGCAACAAGGAGGTGGAAAAGGAATATCTCGAACATGCCGGATGGTATGTCAATGTCTTCGACCCGAATGTCAATTCCATGAGAGGCCGCACATCCGACGGTGGCTGGCGGGAGCCTTTCGACCCCTTCCTTTCGAACCATTACCGGCCGAATGATGATTTCTGCGAAGGGACAGCCTGGCAGTGGAACTTCTTCGTCCCTCACGATGGTGTCGGCCTGATGAATCTGTTCGGCGGCAGGGATGGTTTCGTCAGGAAACTTGACAGTCT